>CAUPZU010000028.1:0-36283 GCA_963516025.1 Acinetobacter lwoffii | reverse complement strand
AACCCCGGTTACCGCCGTGAAAGGGCGATGTCCTAGGCCTCTAGACGATAGGGACGTTTCAGAGGTGGGCGTATAATAGGGTGAAAACAGGGGGGTGTCAAACGCATTTCCATAAAAAAAATGATTTTCTGGGTTGAGTGCATAAATTTAAAACAATCTAGAGAAAATACTGGAAAATTACATGGTTTAAGCTGGATTTTTAAGCAATTCCAGAATTGCTTCTACTACCTGCGGATGGAGTAAATAGCCGGTAATATCATGCGGGCGGTGAATATGGGTACGAATGCCGTGGTTAATAATTGCGGGTTGAAACTGAAATGGCGGTTGTGTAAGAGGAAAGGCTGTAAGAAAATCATCAGTTGAATAAAAATTTATCCAGTCGCCTGTAATTGCTGCAGGTCGTACAATGGGTTGCGGTAAATGTGACTGGATCACCTGAAAGGCTAATGGCGATCCTAAAGTAATAAAACGCTGTACGTTCAGTTCAGGATGCTGAATAAGATAATTATAGGCAATCACACTGCCCAGAGAATGAGCAATCACAATACAAGGTTTGCGACCATTCAATTGCCGGGCAATCCGCTCATGAACTTCCTTCATGAAAGCAGGATTGTCGAGATACAGATAGGTTTCAATCAGAAATTTCTGAAGCAGGCTCCGATGCAGACTGGGAAAATAATTCAGCAATAATACAAAGTCTCGCAGTGCAACATTTTTGCTTAGCGTGGTAATAAATTTGAATTTCTGTTTAAAATCCATCGTGTCATTCAAATGAAGCTGGGGAAGATCGGAAATCACGGGCTTGCGCCAGCCAGGACGTGGAACGGGTGCAGGAAGCTGAGGATGGACAGGTTGACGGAAACGAAAGCTGGGCCAGTGCTGGGGCATTAAGGTGCCAGCATTCAGGATGTTGCGAACGTTATAGTGTGAAAGTAAGTCTCCATAAAATGGAATGTGAATGTGACGTCGTAAATAACTGAATCTGGCATCATGACGGTGTTTGCGAATGCCTTTTTGAAGTATATGCAGCCAGCGCTGGCGAATCGATGCAGCACTATGATGTTGCTGGTTCATTCCATGAATAAAAATAACTTTCATCGATACCTCACGGAGGTCGATCTATATATTCACAGTATAGAGAAAATTGCGGCAAGCCAAGCTGCACTTTTTGTGGCGTTAATGTTTAAATTATCTTCGATAAAACAATCATTAACAGACATTTGTATATTTATAAAAAAGGCAGAAAAAGCAGTGAATTGGTAGGTTCGGATGAAAGATTATACTGAATAGAAAAAGAATATGAATGGAACGGTAAAAGTTGAATTTAGAGGTTGGTGTGAGTCTTATAGTAATTCCAGGAGCGCTTTAATGACGTCCGGATGCTGAATATAACCATCAATATCATGCAGATGATAGATGGAGGTATGAATCTCCTGATTAATAATCGCCGGCTGAAACTGGAAGGGTGGTTCTGATAATGGAAAGGTAGTCAGAAAATCATCGCTACAATAGAAATTTATCCAGTCGCCTGAAAGTGCAGCAGGTCGTACAATCGGTTGAGGCAAATGAGCCTGGATGACCCGAAATGCCAACGGTGATCCAAGAGTAATAAAACGCCTGATATTCAGCTCCGGATGCTGAATCAAATAATTATAGGCAATCACGCTGCCAAGCGAATGTGCCACCAGAATCTGTGGCCTGCTGCTATAGAGTTGATCATGAATGCGGCGGTGAACTTCCTGCATAAAATGTGGGTTGGCCAAATAAAGATAAGTTTCCAGCAAAACTTATGCAAAAAGCTGGCATGTAAGCTGGGAAAATAATTGATGAGTACCGCAAAATCCCGCAAGGCAATATCTTTGCTTAATGCTGTAATGAATTTCAGTTTTTGATTGAAATTCAGGACATCATCAATATTCGACTGCGGGACGTCACAAATTTGATAGGTACACTGGTCTGGTGGCGATGCCGGTTGCAGCTGTGCGGGATGTAAAAAAGGGAAATGCGGCCACTGTTGCGGCATCAGGGTGCTGGCATTCAAGACGTTATGAAAATGATGCCGAGAAAGTAAATCGCCATAAAAGGGATACGGATATGCCGTTTTAAATAAGTAAAACGGGCTTGCTGTTATAGGTTTTTCTGAAGGCCTGTTTTGAAGAGATGCAGCCAATGTTGACGTAATGAAGTAGCCGTATATTGTTGCTTGTTCATGCCGTGAATAAACACAATTTTCATCGACGCACCCTTAAGGCTGCCCACTATGGTTATAGTATAGATAAAAAAAGAGCGGCCGGAGCCGCTCTTTTAAAACTGATGATTAAGACTTGTTGTGATAAAAGGCATAATAACTTGCATAACACGCTGCAATAAATAGCAGACAGCCTATGAAGCTGATACGCATTGATGGATCAAAGACCATACTGATACAGGTAATAAAACAGAACACAAAGCCCAGGATTGGTACAATCGGGAACAATGGTGCAGCAAAGCCCAGTTCTTTGGCCGTATGACCCTGTTTATACCACTGACGACGGAAGTTGAACTGGCTTAAGCAAATACTCATCCAGACCACCACCATGGTAAACGCTGCAACGCCCAGCAAGTTGGTAAAGATCGTCTCTGGCGCAAACTGTTCAGACAATAAACCTGGCAATGCACCCAGCATAGTTACCATAACTGCAATATACGGTACACCGCGAGCATTCAGTCTTGAGAATACTGCAGGTAACTGTTTGCTGTATGACAATGACCACATCATACGTGAAGCAGCAAATAAGCCCGAGTTGGCAGCAGACAACAATGCAGTGATAATTACAAAACGGATGATGTCTTCAGCATATGGGATACCAATGTGCTGGAATACCGTTACGAATGGACTGCTACTTACGCCTTCAGCAGCTAAGCCCGCTTCCTGATGCGGAAGTAAGGCTGTTACCACGATAATGGTACCTACAAAGAAAATTAATAAGCGGAAAATTGCCGTATTAATCGCTTTAGGGACATTTTTCGCAGGATCTTCAGTTTCACCGGCAGCCACACCAATCAGCTCGGTACCAGAGAAGGCAAAGTTCACGATCAGCATCGTAGCAAAAATCGGGAATAGACCTTCAGGGAACCAGCCTTGTGCAGTCAGATTGGTAAATAAAGGTGCAGCTTCATAGCCTTGATAGCCCAGAACACCAAAGATGGCCAATAGACCTAAAAGAATAAAAGCAACAACCGTGACCACTTTTACCAGTGCCAGCCAGAATTCGGATTCGGCAAACCAGCGAGTAGAAATCATATTTAGACTAAATACGAATACACCAAAGATAATGGTCCATAACCACATAGAAATGTCCGGGAACCATTCCTGCATCAGCAAAGCCGCTGCAGTAAATTCAGTTCCGAGAGTGACCGACCATGTCAGCCAGTATAACCAGGTGATGGTATAGCCTGTGCCTGGTCCAATATAACGTTTGGCATAAGCACCAAATGAACCAGATTCTGGCATATGAACGGCAAGTTCGCCCAAACATAGCATTACCATGTACGCGATAATACCGCCCAGGAGATAAGCGAGAATGGCACCTACAGGCCCCGTTTGTGCAATGACTTCACCCGACCCTAAGAATAGGCCTGTTCCGATTGCGCCACCAAGCGAAATCATGACCAGATGTCGAGTACTCATAGCGCGTTTTAAAGGCGCAGAATTGCCCTGATGCGTAGCATCATTCGGAGATGAGTGCATAGGAAATAAGAAATACTTCAAAGGAATGAAGCGAGCTATTGTAGTGAAAAACTACAAATCTGCAATCGAATAATGGTAATTTCGAATAAGGTCTGATCGTATGAGATCAATAGATGGCGTCCCTACGGGGATTCGAACCCCGGTTACCGCCGTGAAAGGGCGATGTCCTAGGCCTCTAGACGATAGGGACGTTGCGAGGTGATGCGTATATTAAGGATTAAGCCGGGGTTTGTCAAAAGGGTTTTTGCTAAAATTCATTTAACAGTTTAAACATTAGGCAAAACAAAAACTTTATTTTATTAAGATGTTATTTTCTGAACAAATTTCAGGACTATAAAAAATAAATATTTGAAAAGATCACTAAAACTTAGTGATCTGGAGTTTGATATTGCTCAGGCTGAGAGTTTTCAGTTGGCGTTGACACTGTTTCAGTCTCCGCAGTGTGGTTATCATCACGGTTGACGATATAGAGATATAGTGCGGATGGGGCTAAAATCAGTAAAACCAGTAAGATCTTTTTTAACATGATACAAAGGCAAAATATGAAATCGCATTAATTATAGCCTAAGCAAATTAAAAAGAGCAGCAGCATGTACCTATTCAGGCTCTAGAATTTAAAAGTAACATCCGCAATAAATTGGCGGCCGATTTCAGTCATCACACGTGGTCTATCATTTGAGGTCGAGCCTGTTGTATAGGTATTCACGCGGTTGGTTACATTGTTAATGGTTAAACCAAAAATTGCCCTTAAATCTTTTGAAATTTCCCAATCATAGGTGGTGTGCATATCCCATTTAAATTTGGGTTTAATTTCAGAGGCTAAATAGGTGTCAAGCAGTTCACCTTTATACTCGACTTTGTCATTTTTATTGGAGACTACAACCATATTATCGTAACTGTTTTTATAGCTAAAGAAGTTTGAAATACGTACAGGCAGTGTATCGAATGTAATATCCCAGTTTACTCGTGCGGTCCATGGTTGGTTAAAGTTTGGGGCAGGGCGGTCTGACCAACGGATAATTTGACCATCATAAGAGACCCATTCATCTTGAGTGGCTTGATCATAGGCTGAAGTGTAATCTACATAACTGCGGAAGACTTCACTGTAGTCAAATCCCAAGGCAAATAAATGTTGGCTATCCCCCAGTGCGATCGGTTGACGATTTTTAAGTGTTAAGGTGTAGATGTCAGCTTTGCCACTTCCATCATTGTTATATTCGTAGAAGAATTTTGATCCATCTAAAGGAGTAACTTTAGTTTTTGATATTTCATCCTGATATTTACGATTGACCCATTTTAGCCCTAGATCCCAATTCTGGATTTGTGTATTCAGGCCTAAAACAGTCTCGTCTCTGAAAGGGGTATTGAGCGCTGAACTACGCGCACCGCTGGATAGTGCAGTTTGTGTTTCTACCCAAGTCGCATGTGGGGTTTCACGTGACAGTTTGTAGAGCAAATCATTTTGAATTTCATTCAGCTCTGTACCTAAAGTTTGCTGAACATAGTAGCGATTCCACCCAGCGGATAAATGCAATTGATCATTACTAAAGGGTTTGTAAGAGAGATGATTGCGAGGGGAAATATTGATATTACTACTCAAAGAGTCATAATCAGCACGAACACCAAGGCGTGTTGAAAATTGATCATTCCATTGAATATTATCTTCAATAAATATATTTAGGCGATCTTGCTGAGCTTTGATATCACCAGCTTTGTACAGAGTCCCACCAGCGATATATTGTCCATTCCAACCATTTATAGTTAGTTTCTCATCACAATATGGGTCACTTTGAAGGCAGGTAGTATCTTTGCCAAGTTCTTTTAAGTTGATCTTTGTCGCGAGTAAAACATCCTCGACTCGTTTCCACGCAACATGAGCATGGCTATAACCCGTACCTATAGTCATGTTGTGTTGGGATTGACCAAGTTTAAAAGGGTCTATATTCGCTTGTAGGTCATAGGACAGGACGTCTTGGCGTTGTTCAATCTCTCCCATGATGGCGCCCTCTCGAACTACATCGGTATTATTCCAATCTTTACTTCCTTTGGCGTAGTACCAATGCATACTGTAGTTATTGTCAGCAATACGTTGTGTCGCCGAGTTTTGGAAATTAAGTTTGTGTACGAGAGTACCTAAGTTGAAGCGATGTTCAAGTTCCGAGAACAGAGTAAGTGTTTCGGTTTCAGTAGTACTACCTGAATCACGATTACTGTCCACATAACTTAAGCTATCGAGCAAACCATAATCGAAACCAAACTTCGCTTTGGTTGAGGCGTTTGGTGTATAAAATAATGTTGCACCAAGATTTGAGATATGTCGTTCTTGATCAATTGTTTTAGGTGTTTCAAAACCACTTTTGACTGGGATGATAGACTCTCGTTGAGAAGCATAAGCATTAAAGCCCTAATCATTCGAGAGCTTCCCATAAATATTGGTGCTTAGACCTTGTTTGGTATATTCCTTTTGGTAGTCATCTGTGGGCTCTTCAAATTTACTTTCTTCTAAAGGTGAAATTGAGTTGTAGCGAGCCCAATCGCTTTCAGTGTAATCGTAATTGATAGAACCGTGAATTTTCCCTATCTCTGTTTGCGGTGCACATGTTTTAGCATTTACAACACCACCTGTGAATTGACCATAAGCGGCAGACACGTTGCTATCTAATACTTCAAGCTCACAAAGTAGGTCAGTGTTCACTGCCATAGCTTGTGCGCCAGTCCCAATATCTTGAAACGTATTTGTGTTTGAATTTGCTGGATTAATAAGTAGGTTGTTGGAAACACCATTCACAATGAAATTGTTTTGGAAGGTTTGTGCACCATTAATTGAGATTTCGGCAGGTTTAATTTCACCTTGAGAACCTGCTGCAAGTTGTGACTGACTAAACTGCACATTCGGATTCACTTTTAAAAAATCGGTAATGTTCTTTGAGCTATTTGGCGTACTTTCTAAATCTTCTTTTGAATAAACTGTTTTTCCCACTTCATTTGCTTGCTGAGCTTCGATAATAATCGTGCTGAACTTAACCGTAGCTTCCTTGAGGATGGATTCTTGATAATTTGATTCTTCTGCAAAACTAGATGTTGATAAAGCTGTTAGAACCGCAATAGAAAGTGGGGAATAAGCAAAACGCATGAGAAGGGTTAAATCTGCGAAAGATAATGGAAGTGATTATCATTAACTTAGAGTAGGTAATCAATAGTAATGAGAATTATTTTCATTAATTAATTGATAAAAGTGTAGGACTTGAGCAGCTTAAGATGCTGATCAAAGAAATATAAAGAAGAGAAAAAATAGATGGCGTCCCTACGGGGATTCGAACCCCGGTTACCGCCGTGAAAGGGCGATGTCCTAGGCCTCTAGACGATAGGGACGTTTAGAAGATGGCGGTATCTTATTGATCCGCCACCAGAGTGTCAAGCAGGTGAGGTGCGAGTTTGTTTAAAATATAGCAAAACAGTTCAGCGGTCTTCTGCGTATCATATAATGCAGAATGGGCTTCTTTACCATCAAACTCGATTCCAGCTTGGATACAGGACTTCGCCAGTACAGTCTGACCAAACATCACCGCACTTAAAGTCACTGTATCGAAGACAGAAAAACTATGAAACGGGTTCTGGTTTTTGGTCCCGGTACGCGCAATCGCGGCCTGAAGAAAACCTAAATCGAAATGTGCATTGTGTCCGACTAAAACTGCATGGGTACAATTTTGCTGGCGACGCACTTCATTCACCGATTTAAAAATGCGCTTGAGTGCAGTTTTCTCATCTTCGGCCATGGCGATTCGCATTGGATTAGAAGGATCGATCCCAATAAACTCCAGCGAACGTCGGTCGAGGTTTGCCCCTTCGAAAGGATTGATATGTGCATGGTAAGCTTGACCCGGCACAAATTGACCCTCCTCATTATAAACAATCGGAATGGCCGCAATTTCCAGCAATGCATCAGTCTGCGCATTAAAACCTGCAGTCTCGACATCGACAACTACAGGTAAGAATCCACGAAAACGTTGACCAATGATTGGGAGCGTTTCATTTGTCACACTTTTCTCCATTGAATGGTTTTACCAGCATACAGTGGGATAATCTGTTCACCATCCAGATAGTCTAAACTTTCAGGGATTACTTGATCTTCTTTAACCAGGGTAATGGTATTGGTATTACGTGGCAGGCCATAGAAGTCTGCACCAAAATGGCTGGCAAAACCTTCCAGGCGTTCAATTTTACCCACCTGATCAAATGCCTGAGCATACAGCTCAATGGCAGTCGGCGCACTATAACATCCTGCACAGCCACACGCATTTTCTTTTGCATTTTTTGAATGCGGCGCGCTATCTGTTCCCAGGAAAAATTTAGGATTACCGCTGGTTGCGACTTCCAGCAAAGTTTGCTGATGCGTTTGACGTTTTAAAATCGGCAAGCAGTAGAAATGCGGCTTGATCCCACCAACCAGCATGTCATTGCGGTTAAACAATAAATGTTGCGGCGTAATGGTTGCAGCGACATTACGGTCTTGCTCAAGTACAAAGTTTGCTGCTTCGCTGGTGGTGATGTGTTCGAGCACCAGTTTCAGCTTGGGAAATTGTCTGAGTAAGGGAGCCAGCACTTCATCCAGGAAACGCTTTTCACGGTCAAAAATATCGACATGATTATGCGTCACTTCACCATGTAGCAATAAAGGCACTTGGTGTTCTTCAAGCTGTTCAATTACGCCGTAGACTTTGCTCATATCGCTCACACCACTATCGGAGTTGGTGGTCGCACCCGCAGGATAGAGCTTGATGGCATTGACATGCGCAGATTCTTTGATCTTTTTAACTTCGCTTGCCGGGGTGTTGTCAGTGAAATACAGCACCATACGCGGGTCGAAATTTACCCCTTCAGGCACATGTGCCATGATACGTTCACGGTAGGCATTGGCTTCTTCGACAGTTTTAACGGGTGGCACCAGATTTGGCATGCAAATGGCGCGAGAAAACTGCTTGGCTAAATCGGGAACGGTACGTTGCAGTGCTAAACCATCACGCAGGTGAACGTGCCAATCATCTGGCTGGAGAATCGTAATCGTATTCAAGGCAAATTCAGTCGAACAAATAAAACAAATGATAATCCATCTATAGTAAAAATGGTAACGAGAAAGCGCTACAAAATAAGGGATATGTATAAATTAATTTTAAAAAGTATGTTATTTTAAAATTAATAAAAAAATTACATAAATACTTGGCAATGGAATACAAGTACAATCTAGCGAAATTGCAAGATGATAAAGAAGACATAGAACAACTGATTACACGGCAAAGCCAGCGTGTAGGCCCGGTCTTCCCACAAAATCTGGAACAAGAATTCTGGACCAAAAATCTGGAACGCGCCCGTAAACATGTCGAAAAATATGTCTGGGCTGGAGTACTAGCCTATTTCCTTTTTTTAGTGGTAATGATTCCTACAGATTACTGGAGCATCAGCAAAGAATATTTCGTACATGATTTTGTCCTGTGTATGCTGGGCCTGCTCAATGGTGGCATGTCATTAATCATTTTTTATATATTCTCCTGTTTACCCAAGATCAAGCGCTTTTTTCCGCAGGCTTCGATGCTGTTGGTGTTCTGGATACAGGTGTCAATTTCATGCATTACCATGTCGATTAAAACTGATGCCTTGCAGCATCAGTCCATGGCCATAGTCACGATCGTGTATATCCTGGGTTATATTCTGACCGGTATTAGACCGATTCAGATGCTGGTCACCGGATTACTCGCTGCGGCAACTACTATTCTTGTATTGTTTAGCCTTTCAGTTGAATTTAATCCTATGGTTTTTGGCCGGATTTTAATTGGAAGTTGCTTGCTGGGTTATGTGATTAGCCATATGATTTTTGCCCGTGAACGTGTGATATTTCTCTATAGCATTCGCGCCAGAATCAGTGAGCAGATCCAGCGTATCCATACCAACGAATTATTACATTTGAGTCAGTACGATGAGCTGACCAAGATTTCCAATCGACGGACTTTTGATGAGACGCTGCAAGTCCATTTCGAACGTGCACATCGTGAAGAAACGGCATTGGCAATTCTGTTTATCGATGTAGATTTCTTTAAAAATTACAACGATTTTTATGGGCATCAGAAAGGTGATGATGTCATTTCGACTATTGCCAAAACCATCAAAAATGCGATCCGTCATATGGACTTTGTCGCGCGTTATGGCGGGGAAGAGTTTGTGGTGCTCTTGCCAGAAACGGATGCACATGGTGCTTATGCAGTGGCTTCAAATATTTTTAAGGCGATTGATCGTCTGGAAATTCCACATGAAAAATCCTCGGTTGCGAAACATATCACCATCAGTTTAGGCATTACCGTCTATCGTGGTGAAGATGATATTGATAAAGATGCCTTATTGGGAATCGCAGATCAGGCGCTATATCGTGCCAAACAGCTTGGACGCAACCAGATTTATTATCAGTCCATTCGTTCAGTCAATTCAGATATCGCAAATGGTTAGAGATTATTACAATCAATAAACGAACCCTCAATAAAAAACCGCTCATCAGGAGCGGTTTTTTATGAAATTAAAAAGGACTAAAACTTAGTTTTTGTCTTTTAGTTGTGGCACTGCAGATGCTGAACCAACTGCCAATAAACCAGTCTCTGTATAGATGCCCAGTTTCGCACGAGTATCCGTGATATCCAGGTTACGCATGGTCAACTGACCAATACGATCCATCGGCGAGAACATAGAATCACCTTTCTCCATAGTCAAACGCTCAGCTTCATAAGTGAGGTTCGGAGATTCAGTATTCATAATGGTGTAGTCATTACCACGACGCAATTCGATCGTTACAGTACCGGTAACTGCTTTAGCAACCCAACGCTGTGCAGTTTCACGCAGCATAAGCGCTTGAGAATCGAACCAGCGACCTTGGTAAAGCAAACGACCTAAACGTAGACCGTTAATACGGTATTGTTCAATCGTATCTTCGTTATGAATACCCGTTACCAGACGCTCATAAGCGATGTGAAGCAGCGCCATACCCGGAGCTTCATAGATACCGCGAGATTTCGCTTCGATGATCCGGTTTTCGATTTGATCCGACATACCTAGACCGTGACGGCCACCGATGCGGTTCGCTTCAAGAATAAATTCAACTGGATCTTCAATGCGTTGACCGTTGATGGCAACCGGGAAGCCTTCTTCAAAAGTAATCGATACTTCTTCAGCTTTTACTTCTACGTCATCTTTCCAGAACGCAACGCCCATGATTGGCTCAACGATTTTGATGCCTGCATTCAGGTATTCAAGATCTTTAGCTTCGTGCGTCGCACCCAGCATGTTTGAGTCAGTTGAATAAGCTTTTTCTTTTGACATTTTATAGTCAAAACCATTGTCGATCAGGAACTGTGACATTTCTGCACGTCCGCCCAGCTCGTCAATGAAAGTTTGGTCTAACCAAGGCTTGTAGATTTTAAGCGCAGGATTGGTCAATAAACCATAACGGTAGAAACGTTCAATGTCGTTGCCTTTATAAGTCGAACCGTCACCCCAGATGTTAACGTCATCTTCTTTCATGGCAGTTACCAGCATGGTGCCAGTTACTGCACGACCCAATGGTGTCGTGTTGAAATAAGGCATACCACCTGTAGAAATATGGAACGCGCCACATTGAATTGCAGCAATACCTTCTAATGCAAGCTGTAAACGGCAGTCGATTAAACGTGCTTTTACTGCGCCATAAGCTTCAGCTTTTTTTGGAATCGCATCGTAATCGTCTTCGTCTGGCTGACCCAAGTTTGCTGTGTAAGCATAAGGTTCAGCGCCTTTTTGTTTCATCCACAAAAGAGCAGCAGAAGTATCTAGACCACCAGAGAAGGCAATACCAACTTTTTTACCTACTGGGACATTCTGCAAGATAGTTGCATTATCAGACATTGTTCATCCTAATGATATGAAATAGGCACGCCAGAATTGGTGGCCTGAAAAAATACATATTGCATCAATTGTATCATTAATTTATTTAGGTTTGCTTTAGAAAAGAAAAACTCGTTTTAAAATCTCTATTCAATAGGCTTAAATAATCATAAATCGCACGATTTTCACCAGAATCCTGCTGAAAAAGTAAAAAAATGGTTATATTCAGCCGAATAATTTAAAAACCAGATAAAACAGGAATAAAAGCATGGCGACTCATATCCCACCTTTACCTAATTTAAATCCTAAAACCAAGAATGAAACACTGGCACTGTTGCATGGGATTTATGCCGGCCTGATTGGTTTTAGTGCAGTGCTGTTTTTATATCTTGAATATCAGCAATCCAGTATTTCCATGCTGAGTTTAGGTGTGCTGCTGCTTTTAGGCTTGTTGATGTTTTTTAATATCCAGGCCAGTATCAAGGTGAAGCAGGGCAATGGTTCAGGACGTACTTTATCCAGAATAATGGCTATTCTGATGTTGCTGAGTTTTCCAATTGGTACAGTATTGGGCGTGATTGCATTATGGAAATCCAGCGCACGACAATGGCAGAACTAATTCGTCATGTATAGAAAGAACTGTTTCGAAGATTGATATTTGTGCCTGAAAATGCTGAACTCCGGGTCATAAAAAGCCGCTGAAAATCAGTTAAAGTAAGGGAATGACTTGCTCAGCCAAATATAATCAGGGATTTGTTATGACCACGACGCGCTATGCCAACATTTTAAAACCACTGCATTTAGGTTTTACCACCATTAAAAACCGGGTCGTAATGGGGTCGATGCATACTGGTCTGGAAGACCGCTTCTATAATTATCCTAAACTGGCAGCGTATTTTGGCGAACGTGCCAAGGGTGGCGTAGGTCTGCTGATTACGGGTGGAATATCGCCAAACCGTCAAGGCTGGTTGTTGCCGGCAGGCGGCACCATGAATACCTTGGGAGATATTGCGCCACATCGTCTGGTGACGCATGCAGTGCATAAGCATGGTGCTAAAATTCTTTTGCAAATTCTGCATGCCGGACGTTATGGCTATCAGCCTTTTGTGGTGTCGGCAAGTCCAATCAAATCGCCAATTTCTCCTTTTAAACCACGTGAAATGTCAGATAAACAGATCCTGAATACCATTCAGGATTATGTGAAAACTGCCAGTATTGCCAAAAAAGCCGGCTACGATGGCGTAGAAATTATGGGTTCAGAAGGCTATTTGCTGAATCAGTTTTTAAGCCGTCATGTCAATCAGCGTACCGACCGTTGGGGTGGCCCGATCGAAAACCGGATGCGTTTTGCCGTAGAAATTGTCAAAGCCATTCGCGAGGAAATTGGCGAAAAATTTATTATCTGTTTTCGTTTGTCGCTTCTCGATTTGGTACATGATGGCAATACCATGCAGGAAGTCATTACCGTAGCTAAAGCTTTGGAAAAGGCTGGAATTACTTTGCTCAATACCGGTATTGGCTGGCATGAAGCACGTATTCCAACCATTGTGACTTCTGTACCGCGTGCTGCTTTTGTCGATTACACGGCTGAAGTTAAGAAACATGTTTCGGTGCCGGTGATTGCGTCTAACCGCATCAATATGCCAGACACTGCCGAAGCGATTTTGGATTCCGGTCAGGCAGATATGGTACAGATGGCACGTCCACTTTTGGCAGATGCGTTCTGGGTCAATAAAACTGCAACCAATCGCGTTGATGAAATCAATACCTGTATTGCCTGTAATCAGGCCTGTCTGGATCATACCTTTAAAAACCAGCGGGCAACCTGCCTGGTCAATCCGCGTGCCGCTTATGAAACCGAACTGGTCTATATCAAAACCAAGAAACCAAAAAGTATTGCAGTGATTGGCGGGGGAGTTGCAGGTCTGTCAGCGGCTACTGTCGCAGCCAGTCGTGGGCATGATGTCACTTTGTTTGAGGCTAGTCATGAAGTAGGCGGACAGTTCAATCTGGCTAAAGTGATTCCCGGGAAAGAAGAATTTCACGAAACGATTCGTTATTTTAAAGTGCAGCTAGAAAAAACTGGAGTAGATGTACGTTTAAATACGCGGGTAAACCGCGAGCAGTTGGAGCGTGAAGGTTTTGATGAGGTAATTGTGGCTACAGGTGTTGTGCCGCGTGCCCTGAGTATTGAGGGCAGTCAGGCACCACAAGTCTTGTCTTATGCAGAAGTGCTAAGCGGCGCGCCTGTCGGTGATCGTGTTGCGGTCATTGGCGCAGGTGGTATTGGTTTTGATGTGTCCGAGTTTTTATTAAAGCCACCGCATCAGTTACAGCCACAGCCTGTGGATGAGTGGAAACGTGAATGGGGTGTTGATTCCCAACCAGATTATGTGACTGAAGGCGGCTTACAATGTGCTGAAGTAGAACCTCCAGTACGGGAAATTTATTTATTACAACGTAAAAAAACACCACTTGGTGCAGGACTGGGCAAGACTTCAGGCTGGGTACATCGTGCCCAGTTAAAAAAACATGCAGTACGGATGTTGCGCGGTGTACAATATAGGTCTGTTACCGATGAAGGCTTATGGATTGAGGTGGATGGTCATGCTCAATTATTACGTGTAGATACCATTGTAGTGTGTGCAGGTCAGGAATCGGTGAAAGACCTGATGCCGAGTGCTGGGGAGAATACCTTGGCGCAGTATCATATTATTGGCGGTGCAAAACTGGCTGCTGAACTCGATGCCAAGCGCGCCATTCGTGAGGGAGCGGAATTAGCAGCAAAACTGTAAGGATTTGATGAAACTATATGCAGTTGATTGCATTCACTGTAATTTTCACTTGTCAGCCGGACAAAAGCTCCGTATTATTGCGCCCATGGAAGCGTGGCAGAGCGGTTTAATGCACCGGTCTTGAAAACCGACGAGGGTGTGAGTCCTCCGTGAGTTCGAATCTCACCGCTTCCGCCAAATTTTAAAAACCCCAGTCGAAAGATTGGGGTTTTTATTACTTTAAGATTTTAATAGAATGCTGGAAAATAAACGGGGTTCGAAGAAAACCACCATTTAAAAAGTCAATAATTTATAAATAGATATTATTCAAGCACGTACTTCAATCTTGATTAGAGCTAAAGCAATTCTCTCTACATGTTGGTAAGCCGACTGCTCTAGCTCTTCACCAAAGATATCCGGGTCAATTTCTTCATAGGACCAGATTATATTTTGATGCTGTTTCATCAAATCTTTAAGATGCTGCAAAAATAGATTGCCCTTCTCAGTCACGGTCACACCTGTATAGAGAAATAAACGTCCGCCAGAATTCAGCCGCTGTAAACCTTCTTTTATAATCCTAAATGATAAATCACAGCCATCCAGTTTATTACCGCCATGACGATATTGACGTTGTTCGGGATCAATTAAATACGGTGGATTAGCAAAAATCAGATCAAATTTTCCATCAAGATTGGAAAATAAATTACTTTGAACCGGATGAATATGGTTTAAGCCGGCAAAACTGATATTAATCTGGCTATAGAGCAAGGCTTTGGGATTCAGGTCTGCAACCATAATTTCATTAACATCTGGAAAATGTCTGGCAATGCTGATCGCGGCTGCTGAAGTGCCACAACACATTTCCACGGCCCGTTTGAAAGGACGAGGCTGAGTGGCTAGATATTGCTTGAGATGATAGATAAAGCGATACGTATCCGGGCCAAAAAATACCGCATCTTGCTGAGTAGTCGGAAAAGCTGAATGAATAAAGAGTTCGCCATCGAGTGAAGAAACTCGAATCTGACTCAAGTATTGATCTTCCTGAACCTGTAGAAGTTGATGTTCTTGCAATAATTCAAACAGAACGGGATCAAGATCAGTTTTTTTAAAGTTTAGATTCCAGCCAAAGATATCCTGATGGGTTCTGTGCTTATAAATTTCATTCTTTTTTCGATTCAGAATTCGCTGGTGGGAAAGCGGTGTAATGGTCGTAAACTGATAATCTTGTTGTTTTAAAAAGGCTAATAAATAAAGCAAAGCTTGCTGCGGGCTGCTTTGAATCTCTAAAATTTGGTTCATACGGATATGCTCTTCTATTTATTTAACCTACATGAAAAGATTAATTCACTTTATGCCTGCAAAAGACAATATCAAACCAGTCGTGAATGATCAAAGCTATACAGCACTGGATTCCATGGAAAGGGATCAGTTTATATTCACCTAAATAATGCATTGCTTAGGTAAAAATGTGATGAGAATTGGTTGGATTTGTATACGTCGTAGGCATAATTTTATTGGTTAAGCAGCCTTATTATGATTTTGCGAACTATTATTTTTTATTCATGATTATACGTATAAAAAATGGCTATTAATCACTGGGATCAATAGCCATTAGAGCTGAGAGCTTTAAAAGCTTAGTTGGGTACTTCCGGCAAATCAAACCAGATCACTTGCGCATCTTCGCTTGCTTTAATTTCTGTATCATCTAGAAAAGCAATTGCGCCGCCCGCTTCCACTGTATGTTCAGCGATCTGGACAGTGCCAGAAACAACATGTACATAATTAATATGCTGGGTCGCTTTCACTTTCAGACTTTGGCCTTGCTGAATCACCGCAGTTTTGACTTCGGCATTCTGACGAATATGCATCGGTGCATTGTCATTCGGACCACAAATCAAATGCCACTGGTTCGGTTGCTCATGCGGGTCAAGACGGATTTGCTGATAGTTCGGCTTGGCATCACGTTCATTTGGAATAATCCAGATTTGCAGTAAATGGACCTGTTCGTCGCCTTGGTTCATTTCACTGTGCTGCACACCTGTTCCTGCACTCATCAGTTGCCATTCACCCGCAGCGATTCCGCCATGATTGCCCATGCTGTCCTGATGGGTAATGGTTCCTTTCAGCACACAGGTCAGGATTTCCATATTGTCATGTGGATGCGTTCCAAAACCCTGATGTCCATCAATCAGGTCATCATTAATGACACGTAAAGCGCTGACACCCATATACTTTGGGTTATACCAGTTACCAAATGAGAAACTGTGTTTAGACTCCAGCCAGCCCATTTTTACATGACCACGATTTTCGCTAGGATGTAGAAAAGCATTCATGATTTTATCTCGACATTATTTTTAACTTGAGATCATCATACTGTCGTTTTATAACTGAAAAAATCTCAAATAGGCGACAGATCATTGCATTTTTGCAACGACAGAGCTGAAAGTAAACATAAGGAATAAAAAAGCCCGCTCAAAAGCAGGCTATTTTTATTCAAATCGGCAGACCGATCATCATTCTAAGAAACGAACCGTTACCCCAGATTTGACTTTACGGCCAAGATCATTGGCATCCCAGTTAGTCAAACGAATACAACCATGTGACGCTGTTTTCGAAATGGTAGACGGGTTTGGTGTTCCGTGAATACCAAATGATTTCTTGCTTAAACCAATCCAGATATTCCCGACAGGACCGTTAGGACCTGGTGGTAAAGATAGTGGTTTTAAGTTTTTACCTTGTACAAAGTTAGAAGGTGAGTAGCTGTACCAAGGGTTTGGTGCAACACCTGTTACTTTATAGGTTCCGGTCGGAGATGGTGTATCTGCACTACCAATGGTGGCAGGGAATGACGCGATCATTTGATTTTTACTGTTAAATAAGTACAGTTGTTTCGCGCCTTTATGTGCAACAATCAAGTGAATACCTTCAGGCAAGTCATTACGTACATTACTGACCAGTAATTTTTCACCAACTTTATTAAAGTTAGCATTTGGATTGAGTTTCTTTAAGAAATTCTCATCCATATGGAATTTTTCACTCAACATTTCACTGACACGTGTGTAGTACAAGCCTTTCATTTTCGCCTGTAACGCATAATCTGAAGGAATAGACTTGGCAAATGGGCCTGCCAGATCTTTTTCAGTAATGGTGTATTCAACAAAGGCTGGCTTAGAACCCTGACGTGCAACTAGTTTATCCCAGGTTTCCTGAGTCAAAACACCTGTCGGTTTAATGCCATTCATTTGCTGGAAAGATGCAATGGCTTTTAGTGTATTTTTACCGCTGGTTCCGTCAATCGCCCCCGGTGATGCATGGGCATTATTCAGCATGACATGTGCACGTGCGTAAACTGGGAATTGACCTGCACCGATATTTTCATACCACTGGGCATTATTTAAGCCATCTAAAGTCCACGAAGCTTTGGTCGCTGCAGAGTTAGTCGATGCTTTGGTATTTGGTGCTGCGCCAATAGAAGCAGTCTGATCTTCGGTATCCTGTAGCTCATTCAGCGCTTCAGATGCCTGTTTTAAGTCTTGTTGTTCTTGTGCGGTAATTTGCGCTTCTGCAGGTGCTGCTTGGGCCGCTGAAGCTTCAGTTGCTAATGGATCAATCGGATCTTGCACTGCAACATCAGTCACCACTTGGGGTTTTAATGGTTGTTCAGCAGTAGACGCGGCAAAAACTTGACCTGCGAAAATGCAACCTAGACTCACAGCGAGCATTGTGCGAACGAACATGTAACTCAACCTTAAGAATTATTTCTTTAACTATGTGAAAAAACACTATAAGTATTACAGAAAAAATGTGGAGATGCAGTAGTTGTTTTGTGTAAATCACTAGGTTGCCGTTCAATCCGATCGGTTTTTAAAGTTGCCAGAAGTTATTAAAACTGCGGCCTTTTTGCTATGATGTTGGCAATGTCAAAGAAAGATGGGAATGTGAATGACGACCTTAAAAAATGATCGTTTTCTGCGCGCATTGTTGCGTGAGCCTGTAGATGCTACGCCAGTATGGATGATGCGTCAGGCTGGCCGTTATTTGCCTGAGTACCGCGAAACGCGTACCAAGGCAGGAGATTTCCTTTCGCTTTGCAAGAATACTGAACTGGCCTGTGAAGTAACTTTGCAGCCTTTACGCCGTTATGATCTTGATGCCGCGATTTTATTCTCGGATATCTTGACGGTTCCGGATGCTTTGGGACTGGGGCTGTATTTTGAAGCCGGTGAAGGCCCGAAATTTCACAAGACCATCCGTACCGAACAGGATGTCGCCAATCTGCCTGCATTTAATGCCAAGTCGGATCTGGATTATGTGATGAATGCCGTTTCGACCATTCGTTCAGCCTTGGGCGGTCAGGTTCCTCTGATTGGTTTCTCGGGCAGTCCATGGACTCTGGCAACGTATATGGTCGAAGGCGGTTCAAGCAAGGATTTCCGTTTTACCAAACAGATGATGTATGCGCAGCCTGAAGTTTTGCATGCTTTACTGGATCGTCTGGCTGATGCAGTGACTGAATATTTGAATGCGCAGATCGATGCGGGTGCACAAGCGGTACAGATCTTTGATAGTTGGGGTGGGGCATTAGCACATCGTGAATATATCGAGTTCTCGCTGAACTATATGCAGAAGATTGTCGCTGGTCTACAACGTGAGAAAGACGGTCGCAAGATTCCGGTAATTCTGTTTACCAAAGGTGGCGGTCAATGGTTGGAACCGATGATTACGACAGGCGCAGATGCATTTGGTCTGGACTGGACCACGCCATTGAATGTCGCTCGTCAAACGGTTGCTGGTCGTGCAGCACTTCAGGGTAACCTGGATCCTGCAACTTTATATGGTTCATCAGACACCATCATTAAAGCAACAAAAGCCATGCTGGATGATGCCTATGCCAATGGCGAGAAAACCGGTTATGTTGCCAATTTAGGCCATGGTATTACCCAGTGGGTTGATCCGGCGAATCCAAAAGCATTTATTGATACCGTACATGAGTATAGTGCCAAATATCTTTAGGATGTAAACCTTGATCGATCTATTCAAATCAGGGTTTGAATTTACTTATAAGGCAGCTTCGGCTGCCTTATTTGGGATTTTACTCCTGCTGGCTTTTGCGCTGACTGCTTCTATGGGCAGCGATCTCTTTTTCGGTTTTTACCGGTATGACTATCTGCTGTTTTTTGCCTTGCTGATTCAGGTGATATTGCTCTATATCAAACTGGAATCCTGGGCTGAAGCCAAAGTGATTGCGCTATTTCATCTCATGGCCATGGTGATGGAAATCTTCCTGACCCATCCGGAAATTGCTTCCTGGCATTACCCACAGCCCGCAGTATTTAAAATCCTGACCGTGCCTTTATTTGCCGGTTTTATGTATTCTGCGGTCGGCAGCTTTTTTGCACGTTCTTTACGTCTATATCAGGTTTCATTTGAAAAATTGCCGCGTTTCAGCCATATGCTGGCATTGGCTGTCTTGTCTTATATCAACTTTATGAGCAAGTTTTTTATTCCCGATTATCGGGTGATTTTATTTGTCTGGAGCGTGCTGATGTTCTGGAAAACCAGAATTCGCTTTCAGCTGAATCGGCATGCTTTTCAGTTGCCGATGTTACCCGTACTGCTGATTCTGGCGTTTATTATCTGGATTGCCGAGAATATCAGTACCTTTTACCAAATCTGGCTCTATCCAAGCCAGATTGAGCAATGGCATATGGTGGGATGGGGCAAACTGGGCTCCTGGTATTTGTTGTTATTGCTGAGTCTGGTGTTGGTGCTGAAAATTTTGGGACAGCGTAATTCACAAGGCGATTGGGCGCTCAAAGAACAGTAAAATCAATCAGGTTATGTTTATGTAAAGCATACATTTTTTCAATTGCGCCAAACTTGACTTGTCGCTACTCTGCTGAGTATGTAATTTAAATTACATTATTAGAGTAATAACAAAGATTGCATGAGAATAATTGGAGAATAACTATGTTGAAAAAAATTATGCTGGCGGCGGTATTGGCGACAGGTTCAAGCATGGCGATGGCTGACCGAGATGTCGGTTGTGGTATCGGAAGTCAGGTGTGGGCGGGTCAGTCTGGTATTATTCCTAAACTCTTTGCAGGTACGACCAACGTTCTGTTCACGAATCAGTGGCTCGGGATCACTTTTGGTACTTTAGGTTGTAGCCAGGGCGGTACCGTAACCGCTCAAGTGGTGACCTTTACCAATGAAAACGCTGAAACATTGGCGCGTGATATGGCAGTTGGAGAGGGTGAAAGCCTGAATGTTCTGGCTGAACTTTTGAATATTAAATCTGAAGATAAAGCTCGTTTCTTTAGCGTTTCCAAGCAGAATTTCTCTGAAATTTATTCCGAAGAAAACCAGAATACATTACAAGTTTTAAGCACCTTACAAACTGTGATGGCCAAAGATGAAGTATTGAAATCCTACATCTGATCCACACCCTAAAAACCCTGCTGTTCTGGCAGGGTTTTCTTATGACTAAAAGAAATTGATGAGAATAAGTTAACTGAATGAAATATGCGTTCTTCATGTTGGGCCTGACATTCAGCCCTTTAAGTTTTTCTAGCGAAATTAATCCAGACATCCAGCATTATATCGCTCAGGCCGAAACTCAGCATCTGGATCAGAGCACTACCTGGCAACGTCTCATGTATGCCAATCCCCAAGGTCATAGCGAGGTTAACTATTCGGGCTATTTCCTGGCAGAGCAGGGAAAAACTGATCTAAAAAAAGAAATGCAGCATAACATTCAGGCTTTATTCCTGAGCGCAGAGCCGAATCAGTCCGTCCGCTGTAAGTTTCCTGCACGCAGCAGCTGGTTAATGCAGCAATTGAATATTTCCGAGCAACAATTGCCTGCGGTCAGTTGCCCGGATTTGGATAAATGGATTGGCGAGGTCAAGCCTTATCAGGCAACCCTGATCTATGCCACGGATTTTATGGGTAATCCCAGCTCGATGTTTGGTCATACCTTGTTGCGTCTGGACCCTAAAGACCAGCAACAACTCAATCTGATTTCTTATGCGGTCAACTATGCTGCGACGGTCGATGGCAATGACAACTGGTCCTTTGCCTGGAAAGGGCTGACTGGACAATATCCGGGTGAATATTCACTGATGCCGTATTACCGCAAGGTCAAAGAGTATGGTGACTTTGAAAGCCGGGATTTGTGGGAATATGAATTAAACTTAAGTCCGCAAGAAACCAGGTTTTTGGTACAGCATCTCTGGGAAATGCAAAATGTAAGTTTCCCTTATTATTTTATCAGTGATAATTGCGCTTATCGCCTACTGGGACTGTTTGATCTGGTACGTCCCGAGCTAAATCTACAGAAACAGTTTAATTCGACTGTGATTCCGATTGAAACACTAAAAGTAGTAGAACAGCAGGGCTTGATCAAACAGAAAGTTTACCGTCCGGCGCTTGAAACTCAATTGCTGGCACAGTCCAGACAGCATGGCAAAGCGCTGGCAAAAACTGCGCATCAGCTGGCTTATGCAGAAACAGGTGCAATGCCTTCAATCTTGCAGCCCTATCCGGCAGAAGATCAGGCCAAAATTCTGGAAATGGCCTATGATCATTTATATCTGGACTTTCTCCGACAAACAGTCGATGAATCTTTTGCTCAGCCACGTTTCCGCAAGTTACTGGGTTTAAGAAGCCAGCTGGATATCGAGAAACAGCGTAAAGCGCCGGAACGTCCAAAAACAGATCCAGTACAAAGCCATCATGCACGAAATATCAGTCTTCAGGCCGGACAGGTTCAGGGTGAATCCTTTGTCCAGCTTGGCCATCGGCAGGCCTATCATGATCTCATCGACCCGCAAGGCGGTTTTCGAACCGGCACACAATTGCTGTTTCTAGATGGGGCTTTGCAATATCGTGACAGTGAACTCAAACTGGAACATCTGGATCTATTTACCGTCAATTCCTATAACCCGGTCAATCCGTTTAATACGCCGTTATCTTGGGGGTTTAATCTGGGCTGGAAACAGGAGGCACTGGATGCGCATGGTCAGTTTAGTGAAGATGAACAGCATGGCGTCGCCAGCTTAAAAACTCAGGGCGGTTATAGCTGGGCAAATGCCAGCCGTGAACATCTATGTTATGCACAAATGCAAACTCAGCTACAGGCAGGCAAGGCACTTGATCAAGGCTGGCGCGTAGGTGCAGGCCCTACTATGGGGTGCCAGAATATCTGGAGCGATCAGATCAACAGTCTGGTGCAGGTGGAACTGCCTTATTGGGAAGATTCGCATCGCTGGCAGCTGAAACTGAATACTGAACTCCAATATGCATTCAATCCACAACATGCACTTCGGCTGTCTTGGGAATATCAGCAACAGCAGTCCAAAGACTGGGATCAATGGAGTCTTGGTTTGATCCGGTATTTTTAA
The DNA here is from genome assembly GCA_963516025.1 of Acinetobacter lwoffii. Taxonomy (GTDB): domain Bacteria; phylum Pseudomonadota; class Gammaproteobacteria; order Pseudomonadales; family Moraxellaceae; genus Acinetobacter; species Acinetobacter lwoffii_R. The sequence goes on along the minus strand of CAUPZU010000028.1, from coordinate 13,475 downwards.
GATTTAGTTAAAACTGATCAACACTATTCATAAAGTGCTGTGTATCCATGAGGCTACTGTTCGGTTTTCCCTTGTATAAAAAGATTGGCTGGGTTTGGTACAAATAATCTAATCGATATTTTAGGAAAAATACCTGATATTTGTTATATTTGTCACATAATTTGAGTGAAAATAGCAAGGTTTTGGGGAACAGACAGTATGAATAATGAATGCATGGCAAGACTGGCCGAGCAATGGGAACAGATCTGTCAAAATTATTCATCTGATGACTTATTGCATGCCTTTCACTTTATTCGAGATCATTCCCTGATTCTGGTGGAAGAATTCTATAAAAACATGCTCCTTGAAAAGGAATCTGCAGAATTCTTTTCCGATGACTTGATTCAACAGCGCTTGCGCGACACTTTAAATGCCTGGCTACTTGAAAGCTTTGGTGTAGGGATTAATAAACGCTATGCCGATGCCGTGCAGAAACAGGCGATGGTGGGGCATGTGCATGCGCGTGTCGGAATTCCATCCTGGCTGATCATGCGCGGTGTACGTGAAATTGAGCGTAAAATGTTTGAACTGCTGGATGAGAATCCTCATCACAGTATGTTGACTACCTGCAGTTATATTGTCCAGATCATGGGGTTTGCCACAGAAGTCATGTGCCGATCTTATGAAGCCAAAACAGCCATGAATCAGGAAATTAAACACAGTTATCGTGTTTTTTCAGCGATGCAGGATGTAGCCGTACAAAAAGATAAACAGCGTAGCTCATTGCTGGACTGGGAAAATGAGCTCATGTTCAAGGTCTTTTCTGAGCATGAGAAATTGAATCATCCGATGCTGTCCAAGTCGGAGTTTGGTTTATGGTTTATCCATAAAGCCTCTTATGCTTTTACCGGTTCTGACCAGGTCGATTTAATCATTGAACGAATTTATCAAGTCGATGAACTTAATCAAGAGATCATGGACTGTACGGACAAAAACAATATGCTGGGACTGATCCAGCAGATCCGTGACTTGAATCGCGAAATTCAGCTGCTGGTGGACCAGTTATTTCAGGTGGCCGAATATATTGAATCCGGTAATGATTCATTGACCCAGTTATTGAATCGTCGTTATTTGAATACGATTATTTCACGTGAAATCACTTTTTCCCGCAAGAATCATACGCCTTTGTCTTTACTTGCCATTGATGCCGACTATTTCAAAAGTATTAATGACAAATTTGGACATGCAGCAGGTGATCTGGCCTTGAAATTTCTGGCCGAAGCATTGCAAAAATACAGTCAGGGCAGTGATTATGCTTTCCGGGTCGGCGGTGAAGAGTTTTTGCTATTACTGGTAGATACTGATGAAAAACGTGCCCTGAATATTGCCGAAAGTATTCGTAAATATATTGAAAATGGCATGATTAATTCGGCACAAGGCCAGCAGTTTAAATTTACGGTCAGTATTGGTTGTGTGCTTTATGATGGACATCCGGATTATCAGCGCTTCCTGAATGCGGCAGATTCTGCGTTGTATATGGCGAAGAACAACGGGCGTAACAGAGTCTATATAGCTCATCAGTCCTTGAACCCAGCCGCACAGCCACTCTCAGTTTAAATGAAAGGTTTTTATCCAGTTGCAGACTGCTGTTCTATAAAGTCCTGAAATTTCTGTTTTTGCTGAAGATATTCGGGATGATTTTTAGCTTTATCCCATTTCTGTTTAAAAATTTTGGCAGCAGCGGCTTTAACAGGATCTTCCTGATTGCGGGGCAGCTCGGAACGGCCATGCGCGCCACTTAAACCTTTTTTGTCTTCCGGAACCGGACCGTCGTATTTTTTGCCACCTTTATGGTTGGCATAACGCCGGGCACGGGTAAAACCCATCTGTAAAAACTTGCGTGCCATGTCCGCACCAATAAAATCTTCTTGTTTTAAATAGTCCAAGAAAAGCTGATAGATTTTCTCGCTACTGGCTTGGGCTTTTGCTTCATCTGCAAAGCGCCAGTGTGGCAGGATTTCCGATTTATAAGGCTCAACCAGTAATACACCTTGTTCACCACGGCCAATCCGGTAGAGCTCGGGTCGTTTACGAAAATTAATCTTTGCAAAGTCCAGAGAATAATCAAAACTATTCGAAACTACACGTGACGGACGTTTTGGTGGGGTTACTTTGGCAGATGACTTCATATTCGGCCTTTTCTGAAATTTAAAATGACTCAATATTTCAGCTAATACAAATTATAAAAACGAAAGGACAAGATACAGAAAAGCCCCTGTCTTCTAGAGCTAGGGGCTTTTCATTTTACTTCGATTTTTTCGAACTGGTCTTCGAGGTTTTAGCCTTGGTTGACTTGCTCTTAGAAGAGCTGCTCGACTGCTTTTTAGCAGGTGCCGATTTTTTTGAAGAAGACTTTTTCACTTTAGTGTCGTCTTTACTCTTGTTGCTGCTTTTTGCTTTAGCCGGTTTTTTCGCGGAAGAAGTCTTTTGGTCTTTCGCTTTATCACTGGCTTTTGAGCTCGAATTTTTCTTTGCCTTTACTTTTTCATCTTTGCTGGCATTGTCTTTCTTAGAAGATGCCGCTTTAGATTTACTGCTCGTCGCTTTTTTAGTGACTTTGCGATCACTGTCTTTGTCACTACTCTTATTCGACTTTTTCAGTTTCTCATCTTGGGTCTTTTTAGCAGTTTTTGCTGATTTTTTGCTGTCTTTCGCCTGGTTATTTTTACTATCCGCCATGGTTACTTTCCTTATCATTAAAAATCAATCAGAAAGATATAAAGCGCTTTGCTGTATATCAACTTCAAATTACTTTAATGGGAGAGCGGCAGGATTAAAACTTTATCGTGTATCCAAGTGTAGGCTTGTTGCAAACACAAGCAGGAATTGTTTGAGTTCTAGACTGAAACATAGCAAGTTTTGGGACAGGTCTTTAAACCCTGTTACCAGGTGTTATTTATAGCAAGTGAGCTTTTGAATTAAGTATTGATATCCTCTTCCTTTAAAAGCAAAAAACCCCGAATGATCGAGGCTTTGAGTAACTTATTTTTAAGCTTTAATAATTAATAGCTTTCTGGAACCGCACTTAAAAATTCACGACGTGTTTCTTTGTCGGTTTTAAAATCACCAATAAATGATACCGTACGTGTGGTTGATTCCTGCTTGCCTACACCGCGCATCATCATGCACATGTGCGCAGAATCAATCATTACTGCAACACCGCGTGCTTTGGTGACTTCAGCCACTGCTTCTGCAATTTGCTGAGTCAGATTTTCCTGAATCTGCAAACGGCGTGCAAACATTTCAGTAATGCGGGCAAATTTAGACAGGCCTAAAACATGACCTTCTGGCAAATAGGCGATATGTACGCGGCCATAAAATGGCAATAAGTGATGCTCACATAGCGAATAAAATTCGATGTTTTTGACCAGTACCATTTCACGGTTATCGGAAGGGAAGACCGCCTTGTTGGTCACTTCTTCAAGTGTCTGGCTATAACCCGAGGTTAAATATGAAAATGCTTTCGCAGCGCGCACAGGCGTATCTTTGAGACCAGGGCGATTTAGATCTTCGCCAACGGCAGTAAGAATGTTTGCGTAGGATTGCTGCATAGTCATATGACGTATTCACTTAAACTGAGAATGAACAAGGACGGCATTGTAGCAGAAAACTTTTACAATGCCTTGTTTTGAGGCTAAAACCGTTTACTGTTTGAACTTTGGATTCTTTTCTGTACGTTTGAGCAGAACCAATACTGCACCGGTACCGCCTTGCTTTTCAGGTGCACTGACAAAAGCCAAAACATCGCGATGCTGACGTAGCCAGCCGTTGACATAGGTTTTTAAAATCGCTTCCGGACCTTTGCCATGTACGATTTTAATCACGTTCTGGTTTTCATCTTTGGCGATCTGGATAATCTGCAGCACGGCTTGACGCGCTTCTTCTACGGTACAGCCATGCAGATCCACAGCTTCAAACCAACGCAAGTTACCGGCTTTCAAGTCTTCAAACACTTTATGCTGCAAGGTGGCAATGCGATAGCTCAAGTTGGCCTGACTCCCGACAGGATTGAGCATGGCCTGCGTATCTGATAAGGCCATTGCTTCTGTTTCCATCGGACCAGTAGCCGCTGCACGCTTCGCCAGGATTTGTGCATCCGGTTTTTTCTTGCGTGGCTTGTCCAGTTGAACCGTATTGCCCGATTCAATTTTTTGCACGCCCTGCATTTGCTTGCGGAATAATTCTAGTTCTTCTAAAGCTTCTTGCTCGACAGTCTTTTCAACAGGTGCAGCAACGACCGCAGGCGTTTGCGGCTGTGTAATTTGCTTCTTAAAAGATTTCAGCAGGTTGTACTGATCTTTAGATAATGAAGAATCGTGTTTACTCATAATGTAAAAACAAGGGAGATGCGGAATTTACAAGAATTATAGTCTGAAAATAGACAAAGGAGAACTGAATTGCGTTCATGACATTGCTGAGGATTTTAAATACGCTCGAGATTCTATGGTCTACTTTTCAATATTGAAAATAAAAAAGCCCAATCCTGAGATTGGGCTTTTTTAATGCTTAGGTAAGCATTTACAACTTTAAACCACTTTAGGCTCACCAAACAGATCACGGAAAGCATGATCCGGACGTGGCTGTTTCATAAAGCTTTCGCCGACCAAGAAGGCGTGAATATCATTTTCCTGCATCATCGCGACATCCGCGGGAGTAGCAATACCGCTTTCAGTCACCAGCAGGCGTGAAGGGTCCAGTAATTTTTTCAAACGTAATGATGTGTTTAAATCGACATCAAAGGTTTTTAAATTACGGTTATTCACGCCGAGCAGACAACGATCAGAAAGCTTTAAAGCACGTGATAGTTCTTCTTCATCATGAACTTCAACCAGTACATCCAGATGATGTTCAAATGCAGTTTTGGACATTTCTTCTAACTGCTGGTCAGACAGGCAAGCTACAATCAGCAAGATACAGTCTGCATGCAGAGCACGTGCTTCAATGACCCCATAAGGGTCAATCAGAAAGTCTTTACGCAGCGCAGGCAGGTCGCAATGTGAACGGGCAATCTGAATATTGTCATCATGACCCTGGAAAAAGTCTACATCGGTCAGCACCGATAAACAGGCTGCACCTGCATCCTGATACTGTGCCGCAATTTCCGCAGGGTTAAAGTTCTCGCGAATAATGCCCTTAGATGGCGAAGCTTTCTTAATTTCAGCAATGACGCCCGGACGTTTCGACACTAAAGACCGGGCAAAACCACGCACAGGTGATGCACCTTGTGCCAGTTCTTCCAGATCTTTATAGCTTTTCTGCTTTAAACGTAGGGCAAACTCTTCTTTTTTACGGTCAACAATCTTGCCTAAAATTGTGTTTGCGATATCCACCATGATCAAAATCCCTGACCGAATTAAGCTTCGTAATGTTTAATGGTTTTAGTAAATTCAGACAGCACACTCATTTTTTCAAGTGCCTGACCGCCGTAAATAATGTCATGTGCCAGCGCAACACCTTGCTTATAGCTGCTGGTTAAACCGGAGACATAAATACCCGCGCCGGCATTCAGCGCGATCATGTTCGCGGCTTTATCACCGATGTCTGATTTTTTCTTGCCCAGTGCATCTTTGATTAAAGCCAGACTTTGCGCAGAATCTTCCACAATTAGTCCGGTCAGAGTTTGCGATTCAATATCGACCGATTCAGGAATAATGTCCCATTCGGTGACTTCGCCATTTTTCAGTTCAGCGACATGAGTTGAAGAGGCAATACTGATTTCATCCAGACCATCACGTGAATGTACTACCATTACATGTTCAGCACCGAGCTGTTTCATGACTTCGGCAATAGGACGGCAGAGTTCATTGGAAAATACACCAATGACTAAACGATTTACTCCGGCCGGATTCGTAAGTGGGCCAAGTAAGTTGAAAATGCTGCGAATCCCTAATTCTTTGCGTGGGCCGATTGCATATTTCATGGCTTGATGATGATTGGGTGCAAACAGGAAACCGACACCAACGTCACGGATACAGCGTTCAGTCTGCTGCATGTTCAGGTCCAGGTTAATCCCGGCCTGTTCCAGTAAATCCGACGAACCTGATTTGGTCGAAACGCCGCGGTTACCATGTTTGGCAATGGTTGCGCCCGCTGCTGCAATTACAAATGCAGAAGCAGTAGAAACATTAAACAGGTTCTGGCCATCACCGCCTGTACCCACGATGTCCACTAAATATGGAATATCACTGACATCAATTTTGGTAGCCAGTTCACGCATAACACGTGCAGCTGCAGTAATCTCATCAATGCTTTCGCCTTTTAGGCGTAAGCCCATCAGCAGGGCACCAATCTGGGCATCGGTCGCTTCACCTGACATGATGGCACGCATCACGTCTTGCATTTGATCCTGAGTCAGGTGAATGTTTTTAGTAATATTGCTTAAAGCTTGTTGAATATTCATAAGATGTTCTTAGGCATAAATTTCGAGAAAGTTTTTAAAGATTTGATGACCATGCTGGCTCAGAATCGATTCAGGATGGAACTGCACGCCTTCGACCGGCAATGTCTTATGTTTCACACCCATAATTTCTTCCATAGAGCCATCCGCTTCATTGGTCCAGCAGGTGACTTCCAGACATTCGGGCAAGGTAGCTTGATCAATCACCAGTGAATGATAGCGCGTTGCAGGAAATGGAGAAGGAAGATTGCTGAAAATCCCGGTATCACTGTGGTACATATCAGACAGACGGCCATGCATGACACGTTTGGCACGCACGATATCACCGCCAAATGCCTGCCCAATACTTTGATGACCAAGACAAACGCCCAGTAAAGGAATTTTGCCAGCAAAATGCTGAATGGCAGGAATAGAAATTCCTGCCTCACTTGGCGAGCACGGGCCGGGGCCAATCACTAAATACTTAGGTTGCCATCGCTCTATATCTTCCAATGTCACGGCATCATTACGGACTACTTTTACTTCTTGATTCAGTTCGCCAAAATATTGGACGATGTTATAAGTAAAGGAGTCATAGTTGTCGATCATTAAAAGCATGAGCTTAACCTATTGAAATTAATGCACTTAACTGTGCTAATGTTGTCCAGATCGTACTTTATTTATACGTGTTGCAAGCACTTGCCTGACACAACTAAATCATTGATTTCATTGTGTGAAAATAAAGCACGCTTCATCATAGCAAAAAATAGCTGCATTCGGCGCAACAATTTCGTTCAATTTATTGGCTTTAGAAACCTATAGAAAATTAAATAAAATTTTAATCATGATTTAAAGTAATAGGCTTACTCAGAGAAAGTTTTAAATGAATATTTTTTAGAGTAAAACTTAAAAATGAAAAAATGAGATCAAAGAGAGGTAAAATGCTTGATGAAAAAAACATCACTTGAATAATTAAGCTTTATATAAACTTTTCTATTGAAAGTAGATTTAAAGAAAATGCCTCATAATAGGCATACAATCCCAAATGAATCGCAAAATTTTCTTTACTGATATCTACCAAAAAACGCTCAATTTTTAGCCAAAAACAAGTAAAAACATAACAAAAGTAAGAAAAAGCAGCATATTTGCTATAAAAAGCTATGTTTCTCATACATCTTTATAAATACATGCACTATTTAGGTGCGCTAAAAAATAAAGCTGAAATAAAATAAATGAAGAATGCTTGAATATAGTGCATTTAGTTTTGCAGCTAGTATAATAGCCGCAAAGTATTTTTGTCACTTCATGATTTCTTATAAAGATTTCAATATTTTATCTATACTTTTAAAAGTTGGTACGGTAATTGCTTAATAACTATCAACTGCTAACACGCACTTCACGGGTGCAACAAAAACATCGGAGCAAAATGAGCATGGCGAACAAGGTCCTTCAACTCATACAAGAAAGTGGCGCAAAATGGGTCGATTTTCGCTTTACTGATACCAAGGGTAAAGAACAACACGTCACTTACCCAGCAGACAGTATTGATGAAGATACATTTGAAGACGGCAAAATGTTTGACGGTTCTTCAATTGCAGGTTGGAAAGGCATCGAAGCATCGGACATGATTTTACGTCCGGATGCGGCAACAGGTTTTATCGACCCGTTCTTTGCAGAGCCAACAGTTGTTGTAACTTGTGACGTAATCGAGCCATCAACTGGTCAAGGTTATGATCGTGACCCACGTTCGATTGCGCGCCGTGCAGAAGAATATTTGAAATCTACCGGTATCGGTGACACTGCATTCTTTGGTCCAGAACCAGAATTCTTCGTATTTGACGAAGTAAAATGGGAAATCGACATGTCTGGCGCGCGCCATACATTGATCGCTGAAGAAGCTGCTTGGTCAACTAACAAAGACTACGAAGGCGGTAACTCTGGTCACCGTCCACGCGTAAAAGGCGGTTACTTCCCAGTTCCTCCTGTAGATTCTTCACATGACATGCGTGCAGACATGTGTGCGCGTATCGAAGACATCATGGGTCCAGGTCGTGTAGAAGTACATCACCACGAAGTTGCTTCTTGCCAGTTAGAAATTGGTGTGAGCTTCAACACTATGGTGCGTAAAGCAGACGAAGTTCAACAGTTCAAATATGCGGTTTGGAACGTTGCGCATCAATATGCAAAAACAGCAACCTTTATGCCTAAACCAATGGTGGGTGATAACGGTTCTGGTATGCACGTGCATATGTCGATCTCTAAAGACGGCAAAAACCTGTTTGCTGGTGATGAATATGCAGGCCTTTCAGAAATGGCGTTGTACTTCATCGGTGGTGTAATTAAACATGCTCGTTCTTTGAATGCGATCACCAACCCTTCTACAAACTCGTATAAGCGTTTGGTTCCACATTTCGAAGCACCGATTATGCTTGCTTACTCAGCGCGTAACCGTTCTGCATCTATCCGTATTCCTTACGTGTCTAGCCCGAAAGGCAAGCGTATTGAAGCGCGTTTCCCAGATCCAATGATGAACCCGTACCTAGGTTTCGCGGCATTGTTGATGGCTGGTCTTGACGGTATTCAAAACAAGATCCACCCGGGTGAAGCTGCTGACAAGAACTTGTACGATCTTCCTCCTGAAGAAGAAGCGAAAATCCCTACAGTGGCGCATAGCTTGGATATGGCGCTTGAAGCACTTCAAGCGGATCATGATTACCTGTTAAAAGGTGGCGTGTTCACGAAAGAAATGCTTGATGCTTATATCGAGCTTAAAACTGAAGAAGTTCGTCGTCTAAACACGACTACTCACCCAGTTGAATTTGATATGTACTACAGCTTGTAATTCATCACGAATTAAAGCGAAGAAAACCCGCGCATGTCGCGGGTTTTTTTGTATCATCTATTTATAATTTTAAATGATTGATGGGCTTAAATGGCACAACGTAAAAAGCACACCAGCTTTTATCCATGGATTGATCCAAAAGATCATAACAAAGGTTTTAAGTTGAACTTCTCTGAAGTGACTTATCTTGAAGTGGGGCGGACTCCCGAGGGTTATAAGCAGGCTCAATTTGTGGCGCTGAAAAATCCTGAAATAGCGCTGGATTATGCTTATCCAGAATCATTTTATTTGAGTGCTGAAGGTTTTATTTTAATTAAAACCCCACAAGGCAAATATGAAATCATTGCAAAAACAGATAACTGTTAACAATGAATAGTCGTTCTAGAAATCAAAATCAGCGTGTGTTGCTGTCAACTCTGCCTGTTGAGTTAAAACCGTGGCTGTATGCATCGGGTTCACTCACGCAACAACTGACCGATTTGGCGCAAGGACAATTCCATGTCGAGCCAATTCAAGAGCATTTTCAGCGTTTAGGCTTTGCCAATGCCAAATGGATGCAGATGTCACATCAGCATACTTCCTGGGTGCGTGAAAGTTATCTCTACGGCTCGGAACAGTCTCCTTGGGTGAAAGCCAAAAGCATCTTTCCGATTTTAAGCCTGCAAAAAAAAGCCCGAATTTTTCAGCATATTGGCACCAAACCGATTGGCTTGTTTCTGTTTCAGCGCACCAATCCACTCTGCCAGCGTCGGGTGGTACTTTTAGATGAGGGCTGGACCCGTCAGAGCTGCTATACTTGGCACGGCTGTAAATTTATCGTACAAGAAACATTTTTACCGGCATTTGAACACTTTATACAAAATTCACGGGCTTGATTTTTATGGCAACCGCACAAGCAATCACCTGGCGTGAGCGTCTTAGCGCCTATTATTATCTTTGTCGTTTTGATAAACCGATTGGGACTGAACTGGTTTTTTGGCCTACCATGTGGGCGCTGTGGATTGCAGCTCAGGGAATGCCACGTATTGAAATTTTAATTCCCATGATTTTGGGTGTGATTTTTATGCGGGCGGCAGGCTGTGCCATTAATGATTTTGCTGACCGTAAAGTCGATGCACATGTGGAGCGTACTAAAAACCGCCCATTAGCGACCGGGATTATCAGTGCCAAAGAAGCTGTGATGGTATTTCTGGTTTTGGTGTCTGCCAGTGCCTGCCTACTATTTTTTCTGCCAATCGAAACTTTTTACTGGTCATTTGGGGCTTTATTTTTAGCGTTTATTTATCCTTTTATGAAGCGCTATACCCATTTACCTCAAGTCTTTTTGGGTGCAGCATTTTCCTGGTCGATTCCGATGGCTTATACCGCAGTTGGACAAACGCCGGATTTAACCTGCTGGCTTCTATATTTTGGTAATCTGGCCTGGACCGTAGCCTATGATACCCAATATGCAATTGCAGATCGTGAATACGATTTAAAGATTGGGGTGAAATCAACCGCGATCTTATTTGGTCGATATGATATTCAGATCATTAGCGCTTTGCAGGCCATTAGTATTCTTTTGATTGCTGTAACACTTTGGCTAGAAAATTTACTGATTCCATTTGGTTTGGCTGCATTAATTGTTGTCGCTCTCGATTTTATTTACCAATGGTTTAAAACTCGAGATAAAAATCCATATTTGTGTTTCTGGGCGTTTAGGCATAACCGCTGGATTGGACTGATTATTTTTGCAGGAATACTACTGGCTTTGAGGTAGTGACTGTCTATCGACTGAGAAAAAAGCGTCCTATAAGGATGCTTTTGTTATTGCCTAATCTATAAGGCTTGAGCTATGACTTTATTTTGTTATATTGGGCAGTGTAATTAAATGACGAAATTAAAGCAGGTTTGTTATGTCCGAGCAGCCACAGCCCCGCAGTGTCAAAAAGCTATTGATCTTCGGTACGCTTGCACTTTGTATTCCGGTATTTTTAATTAGTATGGCATTTCTTGCAGTGAATAGTGATGCTAAAAATCAGGAAAAATACAAGCAGCAGCAGGCAGATATGATTGCGCGTATTGAAGCACGAGAAGCTGCGGAAAAGCTCAAAGCAGAGCAGGATGCTAAGGCAGATTCAACTCAAGCTGCGTCTGAAAGTAGTGCAACAGCACCTTAATCTATCTAGAATCCCTTTGCACTTGTCTAATACTGTAAATGTCTGTGTAGTAGATAGTTGCATGGGTTTCTGCAAACGATGATTTGACTGTAGATATTCGATACTTAGTAATTAGGCAAGCCGTATTCTAGAATGGAAAAATATAGTCACCCATCATCCGATCGGTGGCTATATTTAAATCATCTTAAAGCAATTCTTTGCGCAATTGTTCTGAAGATTTAATTGAAAGTAGGGCAGGTGCTACATCTAGGGCTGTTTTGGCACCATATTGCTGAGTTTGATTCAGACGGTAGCAGGCACGGGCATAAGCCACTAGAACACTTGCAGTAAACTCCGGATTGCTATTCAGCTTTAAAGAAAACTCAATCAACTGTTTTTGTGCATCACTGGTATTACCACTACGAATGACAAAACCGCCATGTGGCATATCTTGGTGATCTTTCAGTAAAGTTTCCTCACTGATAAAATTCACAGTCGTATTATAATCTGCAAAATAATCAGGCATGCTGACGATGGTTTGTTCAACTGTTGCTGCATCAGCTCCTTGTTCCAAGACCACATAACAGTCACGATGATGTTTATCTTTGGTGCTTAACTCAGGTCGTGCGCCACTGCGGACTTGTTCAATAGCATCAGTGGATGGAATAGTATATTGCACACCGGCTTTTACACCCGGTACACGGCGGATCGCATCTGAATGGCCTTGACTTAAGCCTTTACCCCAAAAGGTATAAGTTTCGCCATCTGGTAATAGCGCTTCACCAAATAAACGGTTAATCGAGAACATGCCAGGATCCCAGCCAATAGAAATCATGGCTGTTTTTTTGTTAGCAAGGGCGGGTGCATCGACTGCAGCATAGTATTCCGGAATACGTGCATGCGTATCAAAACTATCTACAGTATTGAATTTACTTGCAAAGATAGGCGCCTGTTGTGGCAAGTCATCTTTAGAGCCGCCACAAAGAATCAGCACATCAATTTTATCGCTAAACTCATTTAATAGTGCATCCATGCTATACACTTGAGTTTCTGCAAAGCAAGGAGAGACGCTGCTTGGTGAGCGGCGAGTAAAAATACCGACAAGCTGCATATCAGGATTTTTCTGGATGGCAGTTTCAACACCGCGGCCAAGATTACCGTAACCCGCGATACCAATACGAATAGAATTTTGCATAAATAAACGATCACTGAATAAAAAAACAACGCCAAAAATAAGCAAGGTGATGATGGCCAGAAATGAAACAGGCCAATCAGGTCATCTGACCTATATTTTATTTTCGAAAGGATTGTAGAGCGATAACTTAAACTTTATCACCCTAATCCTGCAGAAAGGCAGGTTTAACTGAGAATGCTTGTGATGAGACGCTAAATTGGACGAGGATTGGCTAATTTTGAAGCACTAAAAGCTGCCGAGAAATTAAAAGCGGAGCAGGAGGCTTTGATTAATCCAATTCAAGCTGCAGCGAGAAATATCGAAATTGCAGCTTAATTTATTTTAAATCCCTTTGCAGTTGTCTGATAGTCGGAATCTGGGTGTATCGAATCACGGTATAGCCTGCTGCAATCAGCATGGCATCGCGTTCAGCATCTTCCTGCTCTTTGCCAATATGGCTCGGATCATCCAGTTCGACAATCGCCACTACATTATATTCACGATCAAGTACTACGAAGTCTGTGACTTTGCGATTAAATTGATTGCGCATTTTCATCTGATCGTGCGTGATCAAAGCGCTAAATGCGACTTGTGCCAGAATGTCATGATGGGGAAAGGCATCTTTCAGACGTGTAAACATCCTGCTTTCAAAAGCAGTAATGACGCGCTTTGGATAGAATTTCTTTTGACGGGTGAAGAGATGCGGCAAGAGCAGGCAAACTAATGCAAAAGTTGCCAGGCAGCCAATCACAAAAAATATAAACTGACTCAAATCAAATACAGATCACAAATAGGGAAGAATAAAAAAACCCACTTCGTAATGAGTGGGTTTCTTCAGGATCTTGGCTCTCCCACCTGGGCTCGAACCAGGGACCTGCGGATTAACAGTCCGTCGCTCTACCGACT
>CAUPZU010000027.1:0-39330 GCA_963516025.1 Acinetobacter lwoffii | reverse complement strand
TTAATATGACTAGTGTTATCCGGTCGATATAGTTTGATCTAAAAGATTTTACAGTCCTATCTTATAAATCCTAAAAAATAAAAAACCAGCGAATCGCTGGTTTTTTATGGCAGGGTATTTTTACCGAACACGCATATCACAACTGTAGTTAATATTTTCTAAATATGCTTTCATAGCAGAAATTTCAATAGGTATTATTTAATAACTACTAATTATCAAAGCTTTACATCAAATAGCCTAAGCATTATTAATTTAATTAGCTTAAATCAGTAATTATAGAGAGTCTTTCAACATTTTTTTATGCTGTTTTACTTGTTTGGCATAACGTTTACCTTGTTTACGCATTTTACGATTATTTTCATAACCCGATGGACCTACATTATAATAGGCAAGCGCTTTCTTCCAGTCACCGGATGATTGATTATATTTAGAAAGAATATATGTACCACATTGGATATTACTGCTTTCATTGTATAAATCACCTGGACAAGTTTGTTGCCAATATCTCGGAATCACTTGCATCAAGCCTACCGCACCTGCTGGCGAAGTTGCTTGGCTACGATAAGTAGATTCCTGACGAATCACAGCCGCCACTAGAAGCGGATCTACACCCTGATTTTGTGCATGTTGAACAATTAAAGGTGAAACACGATTAGCTGTACTGGATGGGGTGGAATAAGCAGTTTGAATGCCTTTAGACAGCTTAGCTGCGCGTTTTTCTACCGAGCCTCCGCCCAAGGATGAACAACCCGCAAAAAGAAAAGTGCTCAATAAAATAGAGGAAAATTTAAAAGATTGAGAATGAAATAGTGAACGTTTAGATTTAATTGGATTGAATAAATGAGAAACAAACAAACTGTGAATTCCATGCCTGAATAAACGTATTTCGATGTTAGGCAGCCTATATACAAGAGTCAAGCTTGCTGCTGATGAAAGCACTTTATTAATGTACAAACTTTATCTATCTACTAAAAAATCTCTAAGTTGAAAGATTTTTCAGCATCCAGATTTCACAGGCCTCACTATGTCCGGTATTGCCTTGAGGATGATCAAGATGCTGAAAACCTAATTTTTCATAGAGTTTCACCGCTTGCCAAAGCACTTTAGTTGTTTCTAGATAGACTGACTTAATCTGATGAGCCTGTGCGAATTCAAAAGATAATTCTAAAATTTTCTTGGCAAAACCCTGCTGACGAATTTCAGGTAAAAAGTACATTTTCTGAATTTCTAAAATAGTTGCATCACCTTTTAATAGCGCAACTCCACCACCACCGTAAATTTTATTTTGTTGATCCACAACAATCCAGTAAGCTGATTTCGTTTGCTGATAAACTTGATACAGTTCATCTAAAATAGAATCGCCTACCGCGAAACCAGATTCTGCTGCCAGTCCAAACTCTTGGGAAACACGACGAATAATGCTTGCAATTTGAGCATTATCTTCAGGCTGAATGGGACGAATATAGTACATATTGGTCTGATTTTATTTTGAAAAAACGATGAATTTTTATAACCTTAAATCCTTAAAAAATCCATCGTTTAATCAACTTAAGTAAGCTTAATTCGTTATTTAATGAGCAATCATTATTTTAATTCGCTCGATGATTTCCCTAATTCCCGACGGGCAATAATCAGTTGCTGAATTTGCTGGGTGCCTTCAAAAATATCCAGAATCTTGGAATCACGTGCCCATTTTTCCAAAAGTTCAGTTTCGTTATAACCAGTGGCTGCTGCAAGTTCGACACATTCTAAGGTAATTTCATTACCAATCCGACCGGCCTTGGCTTTGACAATAGATGCTTCACGTGAATTTGGTTTGTGATTATCGGCCATCCAGGCGGCTTTCAGCATCAGCAAGCGTGCTGCTTCCCATTCAGCTTCCATATGATAGATTTGTGCTGCGATATTAGAGCTTTGTAAATACGGTGTGGCATAAGTGGAGTCCAGCTGATCCTTAAAAATCTCCTTGATGCGTTCCAGCGAGGCTTTCGCACAACCAATCGCCATGGCGGCGACCAGCGGGCGAGTATTATCAAAGGTTTCCATCACGCCAGCAAAGCCTTTAGCAACATCGATTTCTGCATGACCGAGCAGGTTTGCTGCAGGTACTCGACAGTTGATAAAGCTAATCGTGGCAGTATCGGATGATTTAATCCCTAATTTATGTTCCAGTCGTTCAACCTTCATTCCTGGAGTACCTTTGGTCACCACAAATGATTTAATGGCTGATCGTCCCAGCTTTTTATCCAGAGTGGCCCAAACGACCACTGCATCAGCACGATCTCCGGATGTTACAAAAATCTTCTCACCATTCAGAATATAGTCATCACCGTCTTTAGTCGCAGTGGTACGAATCGCCGCAGAGTCTGAACCACAGCCTGACTCGGTAATCGCCATGGCTGCCCAAGTCCCGTGAAAACGCTGTAATTGTTCCTCATTGGCAACGGCTGCAATGGCTGAGTTTCCTAATCCTTGACGTGGCATCGAAAGTAATAAACCAGTATCGCCATAACACATTTCAATAATGCTCAGGGCGGTAGACATATTAATGCCATTTTTATTGCTGCTGTCTGCATCGCCACGTTTATTGACTGCTGCACCTGCATTCATGCCTTCACTACCTTGGTTCATGCCATCCACGACTGAAGCGAGCATGTCTAGCTCTATCGGATAAGCGTGTTCAGCCTTGTCATATTTACGTGAAATAGGGCGCAAAACATTGAGGGCAACTTCATGTGCTTGATCAATCAAAAGCTTGAATTTTTTTGAAGTTTGTAGATTCATTATTGTTCTTCTTTATGTTTTGATCAGGCATGCAAGCCAGAATGGAGAATGGCAGTGGCTCTCAGGTCTCTATACCAGCGTTCTACCGGATGTTCTTTGGTGAAACCATGACCACCCAAAATCTGTACACCATCGGTGCCGATTTTCATGGATTTTTCTGCGCACAGCAGACGGGCCAGATAGGCTTCACGATGAAAGTTTTGTCCCGATTCAGCCAGACTAGCGGCATTCATGATCAACATTTGCATAGCGTCAATTTCAATGGCCATATCAGCAATCATAAAGGCGACACTCTGACGATGAGAAATCGGTTCGCCAAAGGCAATACGGTCATTGGCGTATTGCACACAGTATTTTTTGACTGCTTCACAGGTGCCCACCGCCATCGCACACCACATTAAATTACCCAGATCAACAAAAGCTGCATAATCAAAATCTTTATCTCCCAGACGTTGAGCTGGAGTATTTTCAAATTTGAGCGTAACGGTTTCAGTGGCCTTTAAACCCATAGCCGGCGATTTTTTCGCAGTGATGGTACTGTCGCGTTGCACCACAAAGACCTCAGCTCTGCCATCCAGATCAGCACTGACCAGATACAGATCGGCACTTTCTCCCAAGAGCACTAAGGTCTTTTCACCCAGAATTAGATAATGTCCCTGATGTGCAACAGCCTTGGTTTTAAGTTGCTCCGGGTTAAACGCTGCTGTTTTTTCCTGTACTGCAAAGGTGGCCTTTAACTCAGGATTCTCTGCGAAAGCGCCCAGATATTCTGCCTGAATCTGCTCTGAGCCCCAGCGGGTAATGGCGTTAATGACACTAAAAGTCGAAAGTAAGCCAGCCGTCAGACTGAAATCACCCTGAGCCAAATGTTGAGCGATTAAAATATTGCTGACGATATTCTGTTCCGATGCAACGCCCCCCAATGCTTCAGGCAGGGCATAGAAATTCAAACCTAAATCAGTGCTGTATTGCGAGAGTTCATGGGGAAATAATTCATGCTGATCTGCATTATGCGCCAAGGGATACAGCACCTCTTGGGCAAATTGCTGCATGGCATTACAGGTCATTTGCTGCTCTTCAGTCAGGTTTAGATCAAATAAGGATTTAGACTGATGCGGGAGACGTTGTTTTTGAATCTTCTGGCCAGATTTCAGGATTTTCTGGGTTTGACTCAGTGTTTTGAATCCTGCTTTTGAACTTTGATAAAGCGATTTTTCAACAAATTTACGCAGTTTTAATTGGTCTAATACTTCGCTACCCGCGATTTTGGTCAGTATGGACAAGCCAAATCCTTGGGCTTTATTCACCATATTATTCATTCTGATTATCCTAAAGGTGTTGTCACGTCATTTTTTTTAATACTGACATGCACTCAGAGATAAAACCATGTCATCCCTGACACGAATGATTGACAATTTTTAGGTTTCGGGGATTGAAGAAATGGAGGAATAAATTAATGAAAAATAAAAGAAAGATAAAAATATAAAAAATCGAATATGTCTAAAAATTGACCCGAATGACAAAATCATCCGGGTCTTTTTGATGCAGATTTTATTTTAAGAGAGATGATGTCTAATCATGGCACGCACATTGGTTTTGGCATCAATCACGGTCATAAAGGTATAGGCACCAATAAATTTACGGCTAATAAACATAAATTCTTTGGGTGGAACACTGAAATAACGTGAAGCCATAGATCTCGATGCCTGTTGCATCACACGGCTATGCAGCTGGCTTTTTTTCCAGTCATAGCGATTATGTTCATCCATGATGCCAGCTGGCAATTCTTGATTATTTAGCGGTGAACTAAACGCTTCGGTGGCCAGTAAAAAGACTTTGGCCATATCCGGTTTGATGCTTTGCGGAATCGAATCAAAAAACTCATAACCAGTCATCGCCTTGACCATCATATCCGAGTCATGATGATAGCCTGCCTGGATCAGGTTACGCGCAACACTGAGCAGATGCTGGTCAAACTGGCGGATCGCGCCAAAGTCGAGCAGAATGATCTTGTCGTGCACATCTGCGCCATTGCCCAGACGAACCAGATAATTACCAAAGTTCGGATCGGTTTGCATCTCGCCCCATTCGAAGATTTCACGCACTGCAATTTTCAGAGACGCTTCACCTAACAGGTTGCGGCGTTCTTGGGGCAGGGATAACATTACCGGGCTATTGATCGGCACACCACGTTCAAAAGTCATGCATAGCACACGATCTGAGCAATATTCATTAATAATGGTTGGGACGATATAACGAGGATCATCTTTTAAACGCGCCGCAAAACGACGCGTGGTATCTGCTTCAATCTGATAATTTACTTCACGGTGCATCATCTCACGGACTTCATCGAACCACTGGTCGAATTCGCGGGTCTGCGGCACGATGCGAGTCAATTTCAGCATGTTTTTAAACAGGCTCATATCCGAATCAATGGCTTCTGCCACACCCGGATACTGAATTTTTAAAACCAGTTCCATGCCATCAGATTTTCGGGTAGCGCGATGTACCTGTGCCAAAGAAGCTGTGCCCAAAGGTTCATGATCAATGGTGAGATCGTCGAGTTTTGAACCGAGTTGTTGCTGTAACTGGGTCTTGATGGCTGGCCATGCCAATGCCACCGTCTGATTGTTCAGGGTATTTAGAGCTTGAGTGACTTCTTCTGGCAGAAAATGCTCACCATACAGTGCCATCATCTGGCCAATTTTAACGATAGAACCTTTTAGCTTGCCAATTTCTGCCACCAGATAATCAGCCTGTTCTTTCATGGCTTTTTTACGTTTCTTTTCTTTTTCTTCTTCACTTGAGAACATGGAGCTTGCACTAGAAGCCGCCCAACGCGTGCCTGCCAGCAAGGATGCCTTTGCGATCGATAAGCGTCGATCCATAGAGGAGGTTTTCAGTTGTTTAAGCTTATCGTTCTGATCTGACATGTAAACTCGATCCTTTCATCATCAGCATGAAGCAGAATAAATCATTGTAAGGGATAGTAGCGTTTCTGCACGTATTAAAAAAGTTTAAGCCGCTGAATTCATAGTAAAAGCTAGGCAAGCTTTCATTTATTCACCAACTTGTATCAGTTTAGACAGGGCATTATGCCATTTGAAATTGGATTTTTAATTCGGATCGTTGTTGTAACTGTTGTTTATTTGTTTGAATATGTTGATGAATCAGGCGCTGTACGCTGTCATGCATGAAGCCCAAAGCATAGCCTTTTACAATCACAATACTTGGCAAGCCAAAAAACAGATATTTAGCATCGTCCAATGTCGCATCGGTAAATACGCCATGTTGCACTAAGGTCGACTGCAAAAATACCTTTTCTTGCTGCACCTGACTGGAGGCTTTATCATTCCAGTAATTCTGGCGCATCGCCATAAGATTATTGTGCTTATAGCTCATAGATCTGGGCTCATTTGAAGATTGAATGCGGATTATATGTGGGTCATGTGCCAATTTTCAATTGTGCAACTGTTTAATCTTTCATTCCGAGAAAGGCATAGGATTTTTGTCTGGACTGCGTTAATATCAGTGGATAATTTAAACAATATTGATTGTTAAACATTTATTGGGATTGTACCGGTTTCGGTCAAGGGGAAGTTATGCGTCTTGCATGGTTTTTAGTTGCAATTTTTGTGGGTACTGCGGTTCAGACACAGGCTGCTGTTGGGTATTCCAAGGAATATACACAGTGCATGAATTTTAGTTATGGTAATACACCCAAAGCGGAAAAATGCCTGGAAAAAGAGCTGAAAGTTCACAATAAACGTCTGAAGAAAAACTATAAAACTTATCTTAAATTGAATCCGAACCAGACCGCCGCCATTCGCAGTCAGCATGTATTGTGGGAGCGTAAACTGTCCCAGCAATGTAACTTTAGAATGTCAGGAAAATATGCCAAGCAGCAACAGGGTCAATGTATGCTGGCTTTGATCATGGATCAGGCTAATCTTTATCAATCTCGTTCTTATGCGTCCGGTTGTCGATAAATCATCATAGTATTAGCATCGGCATTTAACAGAAACATCCCTGAATAAAGTAAACATTTATAATCATGATCGCTCACAAAAACAGGAATTTTATAATTTTTGTGGGCGTAGAGAATTCGTGTTTTTCATGCTTTAGCATTATAAAAGCAGGCAAAACAAGGTATCATAAGGCGTTTAAAAAAATGACCTTGGAGACGCCTTAAGTGGATCGACCGACTATTAGCCCTGAACATATGCAGGAAGCCGCTGAAAATTTAACCACCATTCGTGATTTTATTCGTTTTGGTGTGACAGCATTACGTCAATACGATGCACATTTGGGCCAAGGCACAGAAGATTATTTTGCTGAAAGTTCAGCGCTAGTGCTGCAAACCCTGTCGCTAGAATGGAAAGCGGACGCTGAAATTTTAGATGCCAAATTATTACCAAGTGAAAAAGCCGAATTTTTAAGTCTGCTGGAACGCCGTATTAATGAAAAAGTTCCAACTTCATATTTATTGAATCTGGCTTACTTTGACGGCAAACCCTACTATGTCGATGAGCGTGTGCTGATTCCACGTTCACCGATTGCTGAACTGATTCAGAACCGTTTTGCCCCGTATTTCCTGGGTGAACATGGTCAAATGGGTGAAGCGGTTAATAACTTGCCGGAAAACCCGAATCCGAAGATACCACAACGCATTCTAGATATGTGTACCGGTTCCGGCTGTATCGCAATTGCCTTGGCTTATGCTTTCCCTGAAGCGGAAGTAGATGCGACTGATATTTCGAAAGAAGCCTTGGAAGTTGCGCAAATCAATACTGAGCATCATGACAAGCAATATCAGATCGCTTTGCTTGAATCAGATCTGTTTGAAAAAATTCCAGCTGAAAACCAATACGATTTAATCGTATCTAATCCGCCGTATGTCGATGCGGAAGATATGGCTGATTTGCCTGAGGAATTCCATCATGAGCCTGAGCTTGCACTTGCTGCAGGTCAGGACGGTCTGGATCTGGTGCGTAAAATGCTGGCTCAAGCAGCAGATTATCTGACTGAGAATGGCCTGATCGTGATCGAAGTGGGTAACTCAGAATGGGCGATGCGCCAAAACTTTAATTCGGTTGATTTCTACTGGTTACAATTCCAGAAAGGTGGTACGGGTATCTTTGCATTGACTGCAGAGCAATGTCGTACCTACCGTGATTTATTCATACAGTCTATTCAAGCATAAGGAGTCGTTTGACATGGCAGGTAATAGTATAGGGCAACTGTTCCGTGTAACGACTTGTGGTGAATCTCACGGTGTTGGTCTGATGGCGATCATCGATGGGGTTCCACCCGGCATTGAGCTGACTGAAGCTGATTTGCAAAAGGATCTGGACCGCCGTAAGCCGGGTACATCGAAATTTGCAACCCAACGTAAAGAACCCGATGAAGTAGAAATTATTTCCGGTGTGTTTGAGGGTAAAACCACCGGTACTTCAATTGGTTTGTTAATTCGTAATACGGATCAAAAATCGAAAGACTACGGCAATATTGCGCAGACATTCCGACCGGGTCATGCCGACTATACCTATACCCAAAAGTATGGTTTCCGTGATTACCGTGGTGGAGGCCGTTCAAGTGCGCGTGAAACGGCAATGCGTGTTGCTGCGGGTGCAATTGCCAAGAAATTCCTTTTCGAGAAATTTGGCATTGAGATTCGTGGTCATGTAACCCAGATTGGTACTGAAAAAGCAGAGAAACTGGACTGGAACGAAGTTCCAAACAATCCGTTTTTCTGTGGCGATGTGGATGCAGTACCGCGTTTTGAAGCGCTAGTGACGTCTTTGCGTGAGCAAGGTACCAGTTGTGGCGCTAAACTGGAGATCATTGCATCTAAAGTGCCAGTCGGTTGGGGCGAGCCAGTCTTTGATCGTCTGGATGCTGATATTGCGCATGCCATGATGTCGATTAATGCCGTTAAAGGTGTAGAAATCGGTAATGGTTTTGGCGTTGCTGAACAGTTTGGTCATGAAAGCCGTGATGAACTCACCACAGAAGGCTTCCTGGCCAATCATGCTGGCGGTATTCTAGGCGGTATTTCTAGCGGTCAGGACATTCGTGTTGCGATTGCGTTGAAACCGACTGCATCTATCACCACGCCAGGTAAAACCATCAATATTGATCGTGAAGATACTGATGTGTTGACCAAAGGTCGTCATGATCCTTGCGTAGGTGTGCGTGCAACCCCGATTGCTGAAGCGATGCTGGCGATTGTGCTGATGGATCACTTCATGCGTCACCGTGCGCAAAATGCCGATGTTGTTGCGCCATTTGCACCGATTGAACCTAAATAATTTGCTTTAACTTTAAAGTGAAATTGTTTTAAAGTCAGACTCCGGTCTGACTTTTTTTTATTTATAAAATGAATCACTATAAAAATATACGATTGGCGAGCAAGGCTGATGTTCAGCAACTTACTATGCTGATTAATACAGCTTATCGTACTCCGGGTGGATGGACGACTGAAGCAGGAATGATCCAGGGTGATCGTATTCAAGAAAAACAGTTATATGACTTGCTCAATTTAGAAAATTTTCAGCTCTTTGTGTTGGAAATTGATAATAAGCTTCTTGGTTGTATTGGCGTGAGCTTAGGACAGCAAGTAGCAGAGATTGGAAGCTTTGCTGTTGCACCTGCTGAGCAAAACTCGGGTTATGGCAAGCAATTATTGGACTTTGCCGAATCCCATATTTTCGAAATATTTAAAAAGAAAGTGATTCAGATGTCAGTATTAAATGTCCGTATTGAACTGCTGGCATATTATCAGCGCCGTGGCTATCAGCTGACTGAAAAGATTGAAGCATATCCACTGGGTCAAAATGTCGGAGAACCGTTGATTCCGTTACATTTGCTGATTTTAGAAAAAATCAGCAAATCAATATGATTAGTTGATGAAAATTCAAGCTTTTTACTGCTTAAATTGAGTAGTGGGAAAGCTCCTGAACATGCTAAGTTTTCTGTTCAGTCTAAGTGACTTAAGATTAGGCAGAAAACAGACCAGGATGTCATATGCTGCATATTATTTTAACTTCTTTATTTCCTCTCATCGGACTGATCAGCTTTGGTTATCTGCTTAAGCGTAGGCAATGGTTGAGTGATGATTTTTGGCGAGGTGCTGAAAAGTTAAATTATTATGCATTGTTTCCGGTAATGCTGTTTTTAAATCTGGCCACTGCCAAGATTCAAATGAATGTCATTCAGGATGTAGTACTGGTCGTATTTAGCATTATGGCTGTGGTCAGTATTGCATTGTATATTTTGCGTCATATTTACCAGATATCTTATGCGCGTTTCGGCGTGTATGTCCAAGGTTTACTACGCTTTAACACCTATATTGGCCTTGCTGCTGTCAGTGCCTTATTTCAGCAGCAGGGTATGACTATTTTCGCGGTGATCATGGTGCTGTGTATTCCTTTGGTGAATGTCTTATCGGTACTGGCATTTACCCGTAATCACGAAATGCAGCTCACCAAAATTATTCTCGGCTTGGCTAAAAACCCATTAATTCTGGGCTGTATTGTCGGTGGTTTATTTAATCTTTCCGGTTTGTCACTCTGGACTGGAGCAGAGCAGTTCCTTAAACAGATTGCACTGTGCAGTTTGCCACTCGGTTTGATGTGTGTGGGCGCTGCCTTACAGTTTCAGGGCTTTCAGCGTGATATGTTGCCACTCAGCCTGATGACCTTTGGTCGCCTGTTCGGAATGCCGCTGATTGCATTTTTAGTGTGTAAAATTTTCCAGATTGATGCATTAACTACTCAGGTATTAGTCTTGTTCTTTGCACTTCCTACCGCCTCAGCTTCGTATGTTTTAACCCGGGTATATGGCGGCGATAGCGAGTTAATGGCCAGTATTATTAGTGTACAAACAGTGGTCGCAGCAGGCAGTTTATTGATGATACTTTCTTGGATTATTTAAAACTCTAAAATGCATGATAAAAGTCTAAATTTTGCTTTGGATGATATATACTTTGAATTATTAAAATAGCCTAAGCCATAATGAAACTCTATTTAAGCGCCAAAACTAAATAAGTCTTAGAATTTTATAAAGGGTAGAACTTACTGGTTTTACTTACGGCAGCAAAATCTAAAAATTTAATATCGAGGCAATATCCTTCATTACACATGTATGCTGTTAATTAAGAAAAAAATCATGGATAAATTCACGTGAATTAACATAAATAAAAACTGTGTTTTTCCTAAAAATGGTATATAAATTGCTCATGATAATAAAACATTATTGCAGGAGAGAAATGCTTCTGCATTCGCCGAAGGAGCAAGGTCCCAGGAAACTCTCAGGCAAAAGGACTGTGATAATGGATAAAGACTCTGGAGAGAAGTGTTGAATCACTCACCGAAGGGGAAGGTGGCCGCATTGATGTGCAATGCATCTACCGAAGCTCTCAGGTACACATGACAGATGGGAAAAGACATCAATATAATCAAGGAGGTGTCTATGCATCATGTCGTGGTGATTGGGGCCGGGATTACCGGAGTAACCACAGCTTATGAGCTTGCATTATCAGGCTATCAGGTGACCGTGGTGGATCGGCATCTATATCCGGCAATGGAAACATCCTTTGCCAATGGCGGCCAGCTGTCTGCCTGTAATGCCGAAGTCTGGAACCAGAAAGCCACGGTACTCAAAGGCATCAAATGGATGTCACAAAAAACCGCACCACTTTTGCTCAATCCTTCTTTCAGTGTGCATAAATACAGCTGGCTCATGGAATTTCTGGGCAATATCAAACATTATGAAGCCAATACCCGAGAGACTGTACGGCTGGCTTTACTGGCAAGAGCACGTTTATTTGAAATTGCCGAAACAGAAAATATTGATTTTGATCTAGAAAAACGCGGAATTTTACATTTTTATCATAACAAGACGGATTATGATATTGCGATCAAAGTGAATGATCTGTTGTGTAGCGGTGGTCTGGAGCGCAATGCAATTTCCAATGCAGAAATCAAGCAGATCGAACCTGCATTAACTGGCGATTATTATGCTGGATTCTACTGTCAGAGCGATGCCACCGGCGATATTCATAAATTTAGTACCGGTCTGGCCAAAGCCTGTATGCAAAAAGGTGTGAAATTCGAATTTGGTCAAGATGTTTTCGCTGTTGATCATCAGGCTCAAAATATTCGGGTTAAATGCAAACCTAGTACTGAAAATGTCCATTCCTCTCCAGATGACATTCTGGAAATTAATGCAGATGCCGTTGTGGTCTGTGCAGGGGTTGGTAGCTATCAACTGGCTGAGATTCTTGGTGAACGGGTCAATGTTTATCCAGTCAAAGGCTACTCGATTACCGTGCAACTGAATGATGAGCAGAGCCAGAAAAATGCACCTTGGGTCAGTCTGCTAGATGAAAGTGCGAAAATTGTCTTGTCACGTCTAGGCAAGGATCGTTTGCGTGTTGCAGGAACAGCCGAGTTTAATGGCTATAACCGGGATATTCGTGCAGACCGGATTCAACCTTTAATTGACTGGACCAATCGTAATTTTGATCTGTGTACTGAGCATGTCGTACCTTGGGCTGGCTTACGTCCAATGATGCCAAATATGATGCCTGTGGTACGCCGTGGCAAACATGAGCGAGTTTTTTACAATACCGGGCATGGTCATCTGGGCTGGACTTTATCAGCTGCAACGGCTGCAATGATCAGTCAGGAAATTGCGCAATACTATCCTGCTTAAATTGATAGCCCGCTTGCGGGCTGTTTTTTACACCAAAAATCTCATTTTATATAACAATAAATTTTAATATTTTTAAATTAAATCAATCGTATAGGCGATAAATCCCAGTAAAACGCTCACAGCCTTTTTGCTGGCTGCTGACTGCTAAAATAGCTTTGCTATAATTAAATTCATAGCGGCAGTCATTTTCGTTATCGGTGATCTGGTTTTTTGTCTCAGGCGTAGTATAGGCTAAAAAAGGAATGATCTGTTTCTCGGTCCGGTTATTCGGATTACGATAGGCTAGGCCTTCAATCTTGATCCGGTCTTTGGTCAGTTGATGAATCTTGAGATGTACAGGCTGCTTGGCGATTTGTCCCTGTTCAAACTTAATATAATGCTGGGTCAGACTTTGATTCAGTGAAATATAGACATTTAAATCATCTAAACGCCATTCAAACTGCTGTTTAAAACAGTCTAGCGTTTTGCATTGCTGTAAACGGGTCGCCCATAATTGTTGGCTATCTTGCAATAAGCGCACAGGCGCATCGGTAATCAGAAAAGCAGTAAAGTATTGGTCTGCGAGTTTTGCACGAGATTCAGCCAGCGATGCTGAGCAGACTTTATTCATGGCAGCCGTTTTTTGGCTGTCATCGCTACAGTTTAGTGTGATCGCCGAGCGACCTGTAGG
The DNA here is from genome assembly GCA_963516025.1 of Acinetobacter lwoffii. Lineage (GTDB taxonomy): Bacteria > Pseudomonadota > Gammaproteobacteria > Pseudomonadales > Moraxellaceae > Acinetobacter > Acinetobacter lwoffii_R. The sequence goes on along the minus strand of CAUPZU010000027.1, from coordinate 26,159 downwards.
ACGCCGCCCCAGCCCGAGCATCAGGCCAATTATTTTCAACATATTTATATCAGTTTTCAGTAGCATGATCGCTTATACTTTCACTGTGTTACGCTTGGTCTAACTATAGCGAAATAGAAAGCAAGTGTACAAGATTTCAATGGGCTATTTCTAAAGGATGTATAAGGTGATTGCACAAATTCGTATTGGCCAGGGTCTGGATGTGCATGCATTTGAAGAAGGTGATTTTGTCACTCTGGCAGGCATTCAAATTCCGCATACTCACGGTCTGAAAGCACATTCGGATGGTGATGTGGTTCTGCATGCACTCTGTGATGCTTTGTTGGGTGCATTGGCGCTTGGAGATATTGGCCAGCATTTCCCAGATACAGATCCTGGGTTTAAAGGTGCAGATAGCCGGGTACTACTCAAGCATGTTTATCAGCTAATTCTGGATCGTGGTTATCACCTGAATAATGCCGATATTACCGTGGCCTGTGAACGTCCAAAACTGGCTAAGCACAATCTGGCGATGCGTCAAAGTATTGCAGATGTCTTGGATGTTGATGTGACTCAAATCAGTATTAAAGCCACCACCACTGAACAGTTAGGTTTTACCGGTCGTCAGGAAGGCATTATGTCCATGGCAACCGTGCTGTTGAGCCACAGTAAATAAAATCAGGCAAAATAATTTGGATTAATCAGGGAAAGTTCCAGTTCCTGCGTTGCTTTACGACCTTGTAGCTGTAGGGCAACCGCATACATTAAACCGGTCCAGGTTTCATTTGGTTCCCAGATCTGATGCAAGTATTCTTGTGCTGTAGGCATATCGATATCCATATAGTACTGACGATATAAGTACATCAGACAGCTGACATGGTAGTTTTGCGAACAATGTACCCAGACCATTTGCTCTTTTACCAGATGATCGATCAGGTCCAGTACCAGCAGGCATTGATTGTCTGAAGGGGTTTCCCAGGAAATCGGAACCTGAATATAGTTCAGTCCCAGCTCAAGGCAAATTTTATCTTCATGCGGCAGATACTGTTCGCTATCGGTCAACGCCACATTGATGACTGTAGATACACCGTATTCTTTCATCAGCTGTAATTGGGTAGTGGTCGGTTGACCGGAGCTAAACAGATGTTCGTGTATGAACTGAAAATTCTCAATCTGGCTTAATGCCGTTTCAATATCATTCATCAGATAAATTTTCCTTGTTCTAGAAATGCAAACGCCATCTTGGCGATGGCGTTGGTCAGATCATTTAACGATTAGGTAAAATGTCTTTCAATGCCTCATGCATGTCGAGTAAAACTTTTTCAGTCGTTTCCCAGTCGATACAGCCATCCGTAACGGATTGACCGTATTCCATATCATTCAGGTTCGCCGGAATGTCCTGACGACCACCCTTAAGATGACTTTCTACCATAATACCAACAATTGACTTGTTTCCATCAAGAATTTGTTCGGAAATGTTTTTAAGTACAAGTGGTTGCAGGTACGGGTCTTTGTTAGAGTTGGCGTGGCTGGCATCAATCATGATCTTGGTGCTGACTTTGGCCTTGGCTAGAGCAGCTTCTGCATCGGCAACCGAGCCTGCATCGTAGTTCGGCTTGCCATTACCGCCACGCAATACCACGTGAGCATAAGGATTGCCTGAAGTGCGAATCACAGCCACCTGGCCTTGATCATTCAGACCGAGGAAGCTGTGACCATGTTTCACAGATTGCATCGCATTGGTCGCGACCGTTAAACCGCCATCAGTACCATTTTTAAAGCCGACTGGTGAAGAAAGACCAGAAGACATTTCACGATGGGTCTGGCTTTCTGTGGTACGTGCACCAATTGCTGACCATGAAATCAGGTCTTGGTAATACTGTGGCGAGTTTGGATCAAGTGCTTCAGTGGCACATGGCAAGCCCATTTCATTCAGTTCAAGTAATAGCTTGCGACCGATACGCAGACCTTTTTCAATATTGAATGAATCATTCATGTCTGGGTCATTGATCAGGCCTTTCCAGCCTACGGTAGTCCGTGGTTTTTCAAAATAAACCCGCATCACGATGTATAAGCTGTCTTTAACTTTTTCGCTCAGTACTTTTAAGCGTTCAGCATATTCATGCGCCGCCGCCGGATCATGGATAGAACAAGGGCCAATTACAACGAACAGGCGTTTGTCTTCACCATCCAGAATTTTACGAATCGTTTCACGACCATGCAGTACGGTTTGATAAGCAGTTTCAGTCAACGGTAACTCTGCTTTAAGCTCGGCAGGGGTTACAAGAGGAATCATGCTGTGGATATTCACGTCATCAATATCTGATGCTGAAATAGGATTTGACTGTTGTGTATTCATTGCCGTCACTGGTTCGATCATACAAAAGGTTGTTTAATAGCCCGAATATAACATGAATGATGCGTCACTTTGTTATAAAAAAGATGAATACTTCTTTGAAAAAAAAGTGATGAATCGGATAGTTAACTTAAACGGACGAGGAATTATGGCTCACAATTATCATTGCTGTTTCAGCAGGTTGAGCCGGTTTTGATTTCACAGGATTAATCATGAAATTCACGCCCAGCGCAAACAGGGTAATGCCTAAAATTTTGCGGATCAGTTTTTCCGGCATACGTGAGCTGAGTAAAGTGCCGACAATAATCGCTGGAATAGAACCCACCAGTAACCACATAAGTAGCATGAAATCGACATTGCCTGAAGACATATGACCCAGACCTGCAACCAGGGTCAGTAACACCGCATGCACCACGTCAGAACCAATAATACGAATCATTGGCAGATTCGGGAACATCACTACAAGTGCCATGATGCCAAATGCGCCGGCACCCACTGAAGAGAGCGTGACAAATATGCCCAAGATAATGCCCATGATGATAATGGCTACGCGCTTTTCCTTGGCTTGCAGCTTCACTTTTTCCAGATCCTGCGTCATATCAGGCAGTTCTTGTTTTCTGTATTTATTAAAAAGATTTTCGATCTGGCTACGAAACAGAATAGATAAACCGGTAATGGTCAGCATGAAGCCCAAGACCATGGTCAGAACGGCTTTGTAATGCGTCGATTGGCTCAGATAGTTCTCGAGTACCCAATGCGTTGCAAAAGAAGCGGGGATACTGCCGACTGCCAGCCAGATCACAATCGGCCAGACAATATTCATTTTCTTGGCATGTACAAACGAGCCACAGAATTTAGAAATCGCGGCATAGAGCAGGTCAGTACCAATCGCGATATGTGGTTCAATCCGGAATAAACTGATGAGAATTGGCGTCATTAATGAACCACCACCCACACCGGTGACACCTACACAAAAACCTACCAGAACGCCTGCTAAAATAAATTCAATCGGACCAAACATGCATATATGCCAAAATCAAAAAACGAGCATATCTTATGACTTTTGGATATAAGTCGTTGTCTTGATTATTGATTTACTTATGCATAAAAAAGATAAAGCTAGGTGAAGAATATTAGCTGATCTTTCATGTTTATTCACTGGAGTATGTATAAAGTGCGAATATGATGATTGATTTTAACTGCCCGATTTAACCCATTTTTGTCTAATTTAATGTAGCTGTAAATGTCGATTTAATTCTTGTTATGCAAGCTCGATCATTGACTAAGTCATTCTAAACGGTGAGTTTCTTAAAATGAGAAGATGCTTAAGCTTCTTCCGGAATAGCCACAGGATTATGTTAGAATCCCGATTCAATAAATTTCCATGCGGATCTGAGAGGAAACCCACTTGCTAAATCGAAAACTTAAAATTGGAATCGTGGTCGGTGAAGTTTCTGGAGATACGCTTGGCGCAAAATTGATTCGCCGTTTTCGTGAGCAAGGCATTGATGCTGAATTTGAAGGTATCGGTGGTCCACAAATGATCGCGGAAGGTTTTAAAAGTTATTATCCGATGGATATTCTGTCGGTGATGGGCATTGTCGAAGTTTTAAAAGATATTAAAAAACTTTTTGCTGTGCGGGATGGTCTGGTGGAAACCTGGAATAAAGATCCGGTCGATATTTTTATCGGGATTGATGCGCCTGATTTTAACCTGCGTTTGTCGAAAACTATTAAACAAAAACAGTTGCCAATTAAAACCGTGCAATACGTCAGTCCTTCGGTCTGGGCATGGCGTCAAGGTCGTGTGCATGGCATTAAAGCCAGTATTGATCTGGTACTGTGCCTGTTTCCATTTGAAAAAGCGTTTTTTAAAAAATGGGATGTGCCGGCAGCTTTTGTGGGACATCCGCTCGCTAGTCAATTACCGCTTGAAAATCCAATTCTGGATGCTCAAACAGAATTAGGTCTGGATCCACATCAGAAATATATTGCCTTATTGCCGGGCAGCCGTCGTGGTGAAATTGAACGTTTAGGACCGTTGGTTCTGGATGCTGCCAATATTCTGCATCAGAAACATCCGGATTATACCTTTCTGATTCCTGCGATTAATGATGCACGCAAGCAGCAAATCGAAAGTTTACTGGCCACTTATCCTGAGAGCTTAAAAGCCCAGATTCGCCTGATGGAAAATACCAGCGCTGAGTCCAAAATTGGCCGTCAGGTCATGAATGCATCCAATATCATTGCACTGGCGTCTGGAACAGCAACGCTTGAAGCGATGTTGCTGCACCGTCCGATGGTAACTTTTTATAAATTGCACTGGCTGACTTATCAAATTGCCAAATTACTGGTCAAAATCCCTTATTTCTCCTTGCCGAATATTATTGCCGGCAAAAAAGTAATTCAGGAACTGATCCAGTCTGATGCTACCCCGGAAAATCTGGCAGCTGAAATTGAAAAACTGATGGATATTGAAGCAGCGCAGATTCAGGTTATGCAGCATATCACCATGCACAAGCAGCTGCTTTCTGGTAATAGTGAAGACCCTGTCAAAGCGGTACTGGCTTTAGTGCAGTAATTTTAGTCTGGTAATAAAGACTGGTTCTTCTGACAATTCAGCCGGTATTGGGTCGGCGTCTGTTCAAACTGTTTTTTAAAACTTTGACTAAACGCCGTCTCGGATGAATAACCAACCAGATAAGCGATCTGCTGGATACCAAATCCACTATTTCTCAAATATTGCGCGGCGAGGCGCAGGCGGTGCTGTTGCAGATAGGCAAGGGGCGGTTCACCGACAATCTGGGTAAACAACTGGGCGAATTTAGAACGTGACATATGACATTGTTCGGCCAGACTTTCTACAGTCCAAGACTGTTCAGGTTTGCCATGAATCGCTGCCAGTGCATTGGATAGTTCCGGATGCGAGAGCGCATTTAGCCAGCTCGAGGCATTTTCCAGGTTTAAAATATAATCACGTACGCATTCAATCAGTAAAATACTGACCAGATGATCCAGAATCTTGTCACGTCCGGGACGAAGCTGCTGGGTTTCCAGTGCCAGAAACTGCAAGCCAACCTGTAACCATTCTGGCGCCGTATCACCCAGAATATGTTGAATATGCAGGTATTTAGGTAATGCACTCAAAAGAGGTTTGGCCATCTGGATATCCAGGCTGGAACGAATGGCCAGGATGAAACTATGCTCCGTCGAATTTTCCCGATTGAGATCAACACATTGCTGTGCATGGCTATTGAAATAAGTATTGATCGTACTGTGCTCAGAAAAATCGACATTATTTGGGCAGGAAACATGATGGGCAGAACCTGCGGGTAATAGCACCAGATCACCTTGTTGCAGCTCCAGTCGATCACCATTCATGAACTTTAATTGCGCCTGTCCCTGTAACAGGATATAGGCCAGCATAAAAGGCTCATGCTGATAGTCAAAGCCGCCTGGATGAAATACATTCAGATAAAGATATTCCGATTTTTCCAGATGAATATCATCAAAAATTTTACTTAAAGCATCCATGCCTAACTCTATTCTTCTGTTTTATTTCATTGAATTGACTATAAATTTTTTAACTTTGTGATTATAGGCCAGAATTTGGCAGCATGTGCCAAAGACGCTGACATAGCTTTTCTGGACGTTGAATACTGTTCGCTACTGCTGAAATATTCAACTATAAGTGCAGAGTAACATAAAAAAGGAAGGTCGCAATGAATGCCCCTGCACAAATCCAGAAAGCGCAGTTTACGCAGGAAGCGTCGGCACTAAAAGGTGTCAAGCTGGATAAAAAACGTTTTGGCTGGTTGCTCAGCCCAGGTCTGCCTGTGATCGGAATGGGAATTCTGGCCGGTTATCATTTTGGCCCCAAAGCCACTCAAAAAATCTTTGCGATGGGCGGGCCTTTATTACTGCATGTCATCATTCCGACATTGGACGCACTGATTGGCGATGATGCCAATAATCCAAATGATGAGCAGATCAAGGCACTGGTTAATGATCCTTATTATGACCGCATTGTAAAAGCATTTATTCCCTTGCAAATGGCAGCCAATGCCTTTGCCGGCTATGTCGTAAGCCGACCAAATGTGTCTTTGCTGGATCAGGTATTGCTTGGAATTTCTATGGGTGCGATTAATGGTGTAGGCGTAAATACCGCACATGAACTCAGCCATCGTCCGCAGAAAAAAGACCATTACTGGTCTCATGCCAGCCTGATGCCTTTGGGCTATAACCATTTCCGGATTGAACATCCTTATGGACACCATAAACGGGTAGCCACGCCTGAAGATCCGGCATCTTCGAAAATGGGTGAATCTTTTTACCGTTTCTGGCCACGTACCGTAATAGGCGGATTAAAATCTGCAATCCGGATTGAAAAAAGACGGCTCGAGCGTAAAGGCCTGAAATTCTTTAGTCAGGAAAATGAGCTGTTTCATGGTTGGGCCATGAGTGCCGGCTATCATGCCTTGATGCTGAAGGCGTATGGCAAGAAAATTATTCCTTATACACTGACACAGGCCTTTTATGGCGTCAGCCTGTTTGAGATTGTGAATTATATCGAGCACTACGGACTAAAACGCGGACAGAAAGCGGATGGCAGTTATGAGCGAACCTTGCCAGAACATAGCTGGAATAATAACAATATCGTGACCAATCTGTTTTTATACCAGTTACAACGGCATTCTGACCATCATGCCTTTCCAAGCCGGCCATTTCAGGCGCTACGGCATTTTGATGAAGCGCCGGAATTACCCAGCGGGTATGCAACCATGCTGATTCCAGCCTTGATTCCACCTTTATGGTACAAAATCATGGATCAGCGGGTATATCAGCATTATCAGGGCGATTTAAGCAAGGCCAATATCTTGCCTTCCAAGCGTGCCAAGCTGTTTAAAAAATTTGGTGTAAAAGACTCTATAGCTTAATGAATTACAAAATAAAAATGCGCCGATAAAGGCGCATTTTTTGATGAATTCTGCCTAGAACCAGTCGGCTTGCATATTCAGGCAAGTATCATCCAGATTTATCAGTAATTTGGCCTGATGTTCAACTTCAGGGAGTTCCCAGCGAATAAAATATTGAGCTGCCTGAATTTTTCCTGCCAGAAAAGTCTGATCTTCTGCCTGCGAAGATGTGCCAAACTTGAGTTGAGCCTGATTTGCCATTTCCAGCCATAGCCAGGATAGGATGGTTTTACCCATCATACCCAGATACAGTCCTGAATTGGCCAAAGCCTCATTGACTTTGCCTTGATGCAAGGCCTGGCCTAAAATCTGTGTAGTCTTTTGCACAGTGGCAAGATGCTGTTTATAGATCTCTGCCAGTTCCACTATCTTCGGATCATGAGTCTCTGACAAGGTCTTCTGGATGCGCTGCATGAGCAGATTGAGCCCTTTGCCATTATGCTGCCAGAGTTTACGTCCCAGCAGATCCAGAGATTGAATGCCGTAAGTTCCTTCATGAATCGGATTGAGCCGGTTATCACGGTAACATTGCTCCACCGGATATTCACGAGTATAACCCGCGCCGCCCAGGACCTGAATAGCCAGATCATTGGCTTTCGGACCATAGGCAGAAGGGAAAGATTTGACCACCGGGGTGATGAGATCAAGCAGAATTGCACTATCTTCATCTTGAGCTGCCTGAAGTTCATCAATTAATCGGGCTGCAAATAAGCAAAGTGCCAGCGAACCTTCTACATATGACTTTTGCGCCAGTAGCATGCGTTTGACATCGGTATGTTCAATGATATTTACTGGTTTCGAGTCAGGTGTTTTTTCATGAACTGGCCGGCCTTGCGGACGGTTTTTAGCATAATCCAGAGATTCCAGATAGCCACGATAACCAATCATGGCTGCGCCCAGACCGACACCCACACGTGCTTCATTCATCATCTTGAACATATATTTTAAGCCATGACCGGGTTCACCAATTAAATAGCCTAAGCAATTATCATTTTCTCCAAAGCTTAAAACTGTAGATGTAGTACCTCGATAGCCCATTTTGTGCAGTAAGCCAGCCAGCTGTACATCATTAGCTTCACCGAGTGAACCATCCTCGTTGGTTTTGAATTTTGGTACGATAAACAGGGAAATTCCTTTCACGCCTTGCGGCGCATCCTGAATCCGCGCCAAGACCAGATGCACAATATTTTCGCTAATGTCCTGATCGCCACCCGAAATAAACATTTTCTGGCCTTTAATTTTATAAATTCCATCTGCCTGAGGAATGGCTTTAGTGGTCAGATCGCCCAAAGAGGAACCTACATTCGGCTCTGTCATGGCCATGGTGCCAGCAAAGCGGCCACTCAACATATGCGGTAGGAATATTTGCTTTTGTTTTGGGGAGGCAAAAGCCTGTATCAGGTTCGCCGCAGCGGCCGTTAGAAAAGAATAAGCCACGGTGGACGGATTGGCCGACATAAAATAAGCATTGCAGGCCATATTCACCAAAGTGGGCAGTTGCATGCCACCATCTGCATAATCATGCTGGGCGCAAAGCAGGCCGGCATCGGCAAACTGTTGCCAGGCTGTCTTCACTTCATCAATGGTTTTGACCTGTTTGCCATCAAAGTTCGGTTCTTGTTGATCAGCTTTGGCATTATGCGGCGCAAAATAATCAGTCGCGATACCTTTTGCCGTTTCCAGAATACTGTCGAAAGTATTTTTGTCATGATCCTGATAGCGTTGCAGTTTAGTCAGCGCTTCAAGTTTGAATACGTCATAAAGCTGGAAATGCAGATCTTTATCATTAATCAGTTGGGTCACGGTACTATCCTGAATGTGCAATCCTTGAGATAGCATCAAGACTAGCAGTTGCTTTTATTGAGGAGGATTGTCAATAATGACATGAATCGGGTGAAAAGTGACAATTAGTAAAGTATGCAACAGGTGGTGATTTTAGGCTTTCATGGCGCTCTGGCTTCGGCCATTACGGGTGTGGTCGATTTATTTACCATGGCTGGCGTAAGCTGGAACCGGATCCAGCAGCAGGACGTACAGCGCCTGTTTAAGGTGAGTATCGCCAGTCCGGAGGGACATCCGATTCGGTGTATCAATGGGCTGCAGTTGCAGGCACATGTTTCTTATCAAGAGATTCAAACTGCAGATATTCTGGTGGTACCGACCATCGCTGCACCAATTCAGGATGTATTGCAACAAAATCCAGAACTGATTCATTTTTTAAAATCTGCACATGCAGAGGCGACTTTAATTGCAGGAAACTGTACGGGGAATTTTTTTCTGGCAGAAGCAGGCATTTTAGATGACCGGATTGCAACAACACATTGGGGTTTTCAGGAAGTGTTTCGTTCACGCTATCCTAAGGTGAAACTGAATGCCGATCTGATGATTAGCCGGGATCAGAATATCTATTGTGCAGGTGGAGGCCTGGCCTGGTTTGACCTGGGTTTGCATCTGATTGAGCGCTTGTATGGCTTTGAGGTGGCCATGCAATCGGCTAAATCTTTCGTAATTGATTACCGCCGTGATAGCCAGTTGTCTTATTCATTGCTGAATATTGGCCAGCCGCACCATGATGAACTGGTACAAAAAATCCAGAACTGGCTAGAGCAGCATTTTCATGAAGATTTTAGTTTGAACCAGCTGGCAGAGCAGTTTAATGTGACTGGCCGGACCCTGATTCGACACTTTAAACAAGCCTTAGACATACCGCCCAATCAATATCTACAAGCGATCCGAATTGAAGCTGCCCGTAAACGACTGGAAGAAACCGATCAAGCTGTGGATGTGATCATGCAAAATGTCGGCTATCAGGATCCAAGTTCATTCCGCCGTTTATTTCATAAAAAAACCGGTCTGACGCCGTTGGAATACCGGCGCCGGTTTAGCCGGCGCTTTTAAAAGCTTTTAATGAGAAGGCTGTACTTTTCCTGCTTTACGGCCATGCAGAAGGTAATACCAGACCAGGCAGCTCAGGGTGAGCAGCGCCGAGAACAGATAAAGCTGGCGATAACCGATCTGATCCAGCAGCATACCCAGGAAATAAGGGCCAAAACCAAGACCGGCATCCAGGGCAATAAAGAAGGTTGAGGTTGCGAGTCCCATACGCTGCAATGTCGTACTTTTCACCGCAATGGTTTGACACACCGACTGGATATTACCAAAACCAAAACCAAGCAAGGCAGCACTGGCAAGTAACATCACAGAGTTTTGTGCTTGGCTTAAAAGCAAAATCCCTAATGCCATAATCACAATGGCAGGATAGATAATGATATTTTCGCCTTTACGGTCCATAAGTGGGCCGGTAAAAGGGCGCGACAACAAAATGGCAAAGGCATACATTAAGAAAAAGAATGATGCTGCTTCGACCAGATTGATTTCTTTGGCATAAAAGTGAATAAACGACAATATACCTGAATAACACGTTGCCACCAGCAGTACAATCAGTGCAATCGGTAGGGCATTCGGTTCAATATACTGGGCCAGTTTACTGGTGCTTTGCGAAGTAGAATCTGCTGACGAATGACCTGCCTTAAGGCGTGGTGGCTGGATGAACAAGCCACAAATCAGGCAGCTGAGCGCAACGATACTGGTAAAGATGAAAATTACCTGATAATTAAAATTTGTCATCAGCCAGATTCCGGCAAAGGGACCAATCGCTGTGCCGAGGGTGCTGCTCATGCTGAAATATCCAATTCCTTCACCACGTCGTGTGGCAGGAATGGTCTGTGCAATCACTGTACCCAGTACAGTAGAAGCCATACCCATCATAAAGCCATGTATCAGACGGATGCCTAGTAAAACTTCCAGCTTGGCCGGAATCATATACAGTCCGGAAAAGAGTAGGAAACCAGTCAGGCCAATGACAAGCGTATTTTTTAGGCCCAGACGATTCAGTAATTTTCCGATCAATAAGCGTCCGAATAGGGTGCCGACAATAAACAGACCTGATACCAGACCGGCTTGTGCAGTCGAAGCCCCTAGCTCAGCCACTGAGTAGCCGACAATCACAATCACCAGTAAGTAGAACACCAGAACCAGCTGGAAATTCACCAGACTGATCAGGATAAAATTGGGCGTCCATAAAGGCGCTTCTTGTTCTTGGCTCATTGAGGTCTGTCCTGAGATGAGGGATATAACTGCTGAATGAGTTGCATCAAGGTATTTTTACTGCCTTCAAGATCATCTGATTCAACGTGCTCAAGCAACTGATCTTCAAATGCATCGATCTGTTTGGAACACATCGCAAAGGTCTCAATTCCTTGCTCACTCAACTTGAACAGCTTTTGACGTTTGTCTTCAGTTTCGAGTTGGGCAATCAGATCGAGTTCAACCAGTTGCTGAATCCGCTTAGTAATACCGGGCTTGGATACATTGAGATAACTGGAAATATCTGCCAGCGTGCATTGTTGCTTTGACTGGATGACGTATAACACCTGCCATAAGGAATAATTTAATTGAGATGACAACAAGATCGTATTGATCTCATCGCTCATCAGTCGTGCGCAGCGTAATAACAGCGTACGAAGTCGGGGAGATTCGGAAAACATATGGTTAGTTAACCTGGGTAACTAAATTTAGGCCTAATTTACGCCTGTTTTATCTAAAGCTCAAGAGGAAAGTTTTAAAAATTATTCAGAGTAATATTTTCTTTATCAGCAAGAGTTACATAGTTTAACCTGATTAAAAAATAATCAACAAAAGACTACATACTTTTTATAACAGCCACGCCTAAGCTAGCCATGTCACTAGAAAAATTCATGACTTAAAAATTGAAGGGCAAAGATGCCAAATAACAATGCATAGGTGAAGCTTATGACTCTGGGTTTAACTGCATTAGAGTTAGCACGAATACAGTTCGCCTTTACTGTATCTTTTCATATCATTTTTCCGGCAATTTCTATTGGCTTGGCCAGCTTTCTGGCCATTCTGGAATGGCGCTGGCTCAAAACCCAAAATCCGATTTTTCAGGATCTATTCAAATTCTGGGTGAAAATTTTCGCTGTGGCATTCGGGATGGGTGTTGTCTCTGGTGTGGTCATGAGCTACCAGTTTGGAACCAACTGGAGTGAGTTTTCCCGGGTGGCAGGCAGCGTGACTGGACCTTTATTGGCCTATGAAGTACTCACCGCTTTCTTTCTGGAAGCGGGCTTTCTGGGCATCATGTTATTTGGCTGGGGGCGAGTGGGACCAAAGGCGCACTTTTTCTCGACCTTGATGGTTGCGATAGGCACCTGTATTTCCATGTTCTGGATTCTATCGTCCAATAGCTGGATGCAGACCCCACAAGGCTTTGCGATTGAAAATGGCCTGATTGTTCCGCAAGATTGGCTTGCTATCGTGTTTAACCCATCTTTCCCTTATCGTCTGGCCCATATGGCTATGGCTGCCTTTCTGGTTTCCGCCTTACTGGTCGCTGCTACAGCCGCATGGCATCTAATCAAAGGCCGTCGTGATGCACTGGTCAAGACTTCATTTTCCATGGCGATGTGGCTGCTTCTGGTACTCGCGCCCTTACAGGTCATCGTCGGTGATATGCACGGTATTAATACCCTTGAACATCAGCCAGCCAAACTTGCAGCCATGGAAGGGCACTGGGAAACCAATCATGACGAAGGCATGCCCTTATATCTCTTTGGTATTCCAGATATGGAGGCCGAAGAAACCAAATATGCAGTCGCAATTCCCAACTTGGGTAGCCTGATTCTAACCCACTCGATGGATGGAAAGGTTACAGGACTTAAAGACTTTGCGCCTGAAGACCGGCCGAATTCACTGGTGGTGTTCTGGAGCTTCCGGATTATGGTCGGACTCGGCGTATTGATGCTGTTACTGGCGTTATGGGGAGCGTGGGCACGTACCCGTGGTCGCTTTTATGAATCTCGTGCATTGCATCGATTTGCCTTGATTATGGGACCTTCCGGCTTTATTGCCATGCTGGCGGGATGGTTTACCACAGAAGTCGGCCGTCAGCCTTGGGTAGTCTACGGCATCATGCGGACCAAGGATGCATTGTCACCAGTTTCCGCTGAACAGGTGGGGCTAACCCTGATTATTTTTGTAGTCGTCTACTGTGTGGTATTTGGTATCGGGATTTACTACATGTTGCGTCTGATGCACAAAGGTCCCGAGTTTATTCATACTCGACCAGATCATGAATCAGATAGTGATGTGGTTCAGGCCTCGCGTCGGCCATTAAGTAGTATTCGAGAACGTATCGAAGAAGTTCCTGAACAACCGGATCAGGAGGATAAAAAATGATTGATTTATCATTAATCTGGATTGTGATTATTGGTTTGGGTGTATTGATTTATACCATTCTCGATGGTTTCGATCTGGGCATCGGCATCTTGTTTCCTTTCTTCCCACATCAAGATGAACGTGATGTCATGATGAATACCGTGGCTCCGGTCTGGGATGGCAATGAAACCTGGATGGTATTAGGCGGTGCCGGGCTATTTGCAGCCTTCCCACTTGCTTACTCGACCATACTCTCGGCGCTGTATATGCCAATTATTCTGATGGTGATTGCTCTGATTTTCCGTGGCGTAGCTTTTGAGTTCCGCTTCAAGGCAAACCGCAGTAAGCATTGGTGGGATAAAGCCTTTATCGGTGGTTCTGCGATTACCAGTTTCCTGCAAGGCATGATTTTAGGGGCCTATATTCAGGGGATTGAAACCCGAAATGGTGTCTATGTTGGGGGTGGTCTGGACTGGCTCACTCCATTCAGTATCTTTACCGGAATCAGTGTGGTGGTGCTCTATGCGGCATTAGGCTGTGGCTGGCTGATTTATAAAACCGGAGATGACTTACAGGATCGAATGTTTAAACTGATGCCTAAGCTGATTATGGCCTTGCTGATCATATTGGGTGCTGTCAGTATTTATACGCCGTTGACCCATCCACAGATTGCCGAACGCTGGTTTAGTCAGCCACAATTCACCTATTTTATGCCAGTTCCAGTTCTGGTTCTGCTATTTACCTGGCTGGCCTTACGTGCCTGCAAAAGACGCAGTGAATTAGGTCCATTTACCTATATGCTGGTTCTGGTTTTCCTCGCTTATACTGGATTCTTGATCAGTCTATGGCCATATATTATCCCGCCGAGCGTGACTATCTGGCAGGCAGCAGCGCATGAAAATAGCCAGCTATTTGCCTTGATTGGCGCCTTGATCCTGATTCCAATTATTGTGATTTATACCGGTATGTCCTATTGGGTGTTCCGGCATAAGGTCAGGGTCGGCGATGATGGCTATCATTAAGGAGCGTGTATGAAAGGCAAACAGGCATTATGGTTTGTAGGATTATGGCTGGCAGGATTTTTAACGCTGGCCCTGATTGCTGGCGCATTCCGCTTTCTGGTGCATTTGGCTTATTAAATCGGTAAAACCAAAATGAGTGAAAGAAAAGTGATCTGAATGTCCTGATCACTTTTTATTATTTGCAATTTATATTTGATAAAACCAAATTTACGATTTTACCTGTTTACGATAAACACTTGGACGTACAGGACGGCTGCTTTTCCAAAGGCCTTTTTTCTGTTTCTTAGCTTTATTTTGCAGCTCCATCATATAGCGTAAATGGTTTTTATCTTTGATATATTCTTCATAGACCCACGCTGCACCACGTTTGACAATCTCTTCATTGATATTTTTGCGATAGCGGTAGACCACACCGACACAGCGGCCATAACGGTCAATATCGGTAATCTTGACCCGAACCATTTTATTATTCACCATGCTTTTGACCAGACGCTGCGATTCTTTACCATAGGCTTGCGATGATTCAGGAGCATCAACGAAGGCAAAGCGTAATTTGGTTTCAGAGCGACGAATGTTAAAACGGTAGCAGGTGAGGGTATCACCATCACTTACGGCTTTTACACGGCACCAGTATTTTTTGCCTTTCTTAAAAGGGCGGAAAACATCTTTTAAATAAACTGTAATCTTATGCAGCAGATAATAAGAAAAACATAGCAGTACTAGACCCAGCACAATTTGCCAGGTGATGGAGAGATTTAACAAAGGCAAGATCCAAATCAGCAAAACCAGCTGTAAAATTACAGCTAAAAGTCGAGCCATTTTAGAGCAAAGCCAGTAGATCTACGGATTAAAAGCTAATCACTCAGTGTTTAGTTTTGTACCAGCTAAAATAGCCTAAGTATATTTTTCTACTGAAAAGATGAAGATGCAACCATCTAAACTTATATAAAAATAGCCTAAGTAAACTTGCATTCCTTTATAAATAGCCTAAGCAAAAATTTTATAAATTTCACTTCTCAAAAATTGATGTCTTTTATTCTCTTGCAAATCCTTATGCCAATACATCCCCATATTAATTTTCGGCAGTTCCACAGGGACTTCAAAAATATTTAGACTGGTAGCCAATTGTAAATGCGTCAATACATTTTTAGGAATAGTCAGCATGGCTGTCTTTTGCTGCTCCAGAATTTGCAGAGCAGTTGAGTAATGCTGACAGCGTAAAAAAATCTGTCGTGAATATTGTTTCCGACTTAAATAAATATCTTCAACCAAAACACCAGTACGGCGTGATGACACACCAATATGAGGCGAGGCAAGATAAATCTGCTCATTCATTTCTGTTAATTGTGTACACACTACAAATTCATCTTGCACCAGGCGTTCAAACTGGATTTTTTCAGCAATGTTTTGTTCCAGATCTATGACAAAATCAATCTGTTGAGAGGCGAGGTCTGCTGCTATATTTTTACGGTCCAGCTTCATGCTGCTAAGTTGAATTTCCAGATTGAGTTGCTGAAAGTGCTGAACGAGTCTGGGAAAGATCATTGGCTCAATTTCATCATGAACGGCAATTTTCAAACTCTGAATCATTTCTGGTCTGAACTGCTGATGCTGTATTGAAATATTTTGAATCGAAAAAAGTGCATTCTTCAGCTCAGGATAGATCTGTTCCGCAAACGGCGTAGGCTGCATTTTGCTACCAGTACGTACAAATAAATCATCTTGTAAATGCTGTCTTAAACGTTGCAGAGCATGACTGGCAGCAGACTGGCTAACTGATAAAATCTGTGCAGCTTTAGAAATACTATTCTGCTCATAAATTGCCATAAAAAGCGGATAAAGGTTAATGTCGATACGATGAAAATTTCGCAGGTCCATGACTGTTTTGGAATGAATATTATGCATAATATTGTATGGGTTAAAATCATTTTATTCATAATAGGTTTTGGGTTAAGGTGTTGTAAAGCGTATGAATTAGAATATTTAGAGGGATAAAAGAGATGTTTGAGCTTTCAGCACGTGCACAAGATTATTTAAATAGAACCAAAAAATTTATTGCTGAGGAAATTGAACCAGTTGAAGCTGATTTCTGGCAGCAGGTTCATGAGTTGAATCAAGGCGGTGACTGGACCAAATGGCAATGGCCAGCAGAACTGGAAAGCTTAAAAGCCAAAGCCAAGGCAGCTGGCCTCTGGAATATGTTTCTCCCTTGTCCTGAACGTGGCCAAGGTTTATCAGTTCAGGAATATGCACATATTGCCGAACTTTCAGGTCGTAGCCTGATTGCACCAGTCGTATTTAACTGTAATGCGCCAGATAGCGGCAATATGGAAGTATTGTGGCGTTATGGTTCTGAAGAACAAAAACAAGAATGGCTGATGCCACTTTTAGAAGGAAAAATCCGTTCAGTCTTTTGTATGACTGAACCTGCAGTTGCATCCAGTGATGCCACCAATATGCAGGCAACGGCGATGGTGGAAGGTAATGAGATTGTTTTGAATGGCCGTAAATGGTGGTCATCAGGTCTGGGCGATCCTAACGCCAAAATCATTATTTTTATGGCACATACTCCAGATGAAACAAAAGAC
Source organism: Acinetobacter lwoffii (assembly GCA_963516025.1). GTDB lineage: Bacteria > Pseudomonadota > Gammaproteobacteria > Pseudomonadales > Moraxellaceae > Acinetobacter > Acinetobacter lwoffii_R. Next base: position 9,001 of record CAUPZU010000027.1, on the reverse strand, counting down.
CGTCATCATCAGCATTCGATGGTTCTAGTTCCGGTAAATACCGCAGGGGTAAAAATTGAACGTATGCTGCCAGTGTTTGGTGACTACGATGCACCACATGGCCACGGCGAAGTCAGTTTTGAAAATGTCCGCGTTCCGGTAGCGAATTTTATTGGTGGCGCCGGTCAGGGTTTTGAAATTGCTCAAGGTCGTTTAGGACCAGGCCGTATTCATCATTGCATGCGCTGTATTGGTGCTGCGGAAAAATCCTTAGAGTTGATGATTGACCGTGGTATGAGCCGTAGCGCATTTGGCAAAGAGATTTTAAAACTCGGTGGCAACCTGGAGCGTGTCGCGGAAGCACGGGTTGCGATTGATCAGGCACGTCTTTTGACCTTGTATGCCGCCTATAAAATGGATACTTTAGGGAATATGGCAGCACTGACTGAAATTTCTGCAATTAAAGTCGTTGCGCCAAGTGTGCTGGAAAAAGTTGTTGATATGGCCATCCAGATCCACGGCGGTGCCGGTGTTTCTCGGGATACACCATTAACCGGATTTTTTGCTCAGGCACGTGCCTTGCGTTTGGCTGATGGCCCGGACGAAGTGCATAAGGGCATGATTGCCAAACTGGAACTGGCAAAACGTGGCTACAGTACTCGTCGCAAAAAATAAGCTGGCTTTAACTAGAAAATTGCAACGTATTAAAAAATTTTAAGGAAAAATTATGGCGGTTATTGATGTAGGTGGAGCAGTTCGTGCAGGTGAAGAACTGGATGTACAAGCCATCACCAATTGGTTAATTCAGCAAAATGTGAATGTTGAAGGCCCTGTGCAGGTGACCCAATATTCAGGCGGAGCTTCAAACTGGACCTACCGTTTACAGTATGCCAATGCCGATTTAATTTTACGTCGTCCGCCACAAGGTACCAAAGCCAAATCAGCCCATGATATGGCACGTGAATATCATGTGCAGAAAGCCTTGGCTGAACATTATCCCGTCGTGCCTGAAATGGTCGCGCTTTGTCAGGATGAATCAGTGATTGGTTGTGATTTCTATGTGATGAAACGGCTTGAAGGAATTATTCCTCGCGCCAAAATGCCAGCTGAGCTGCAGCTTACTGAATCCGATATCCGGACTTTATGTATCAATGTGATTGATAAACTGATCGAATTGCATCAGGTGCCTTATCAAGGAACTGAACTTGAAAATCTCGGTAAGGGTGAAGGCTATTGTCGCCGTCAGGTCGAAGGCTGGGATGTACGTTATGAAAAGGCTAAAACTTTAAATGTTCCATCGTTTAAATATGTGCGCAACTGGCTTAAAGATAATATTCCTTCAGATTCTAAAACCTGTGTGATTCATAATGACTGGCGTTTTGATAATGTCATCTTAAATCCGGAAAATCCGACTGAAGTGATTGGCGTACTGGACTGGGAAATGGCGACACTCGGCGATCCGCTCATGGACCTAGGTTCTGCTTTAGCCTATTGGGTGGAAGATACTGACAATGCCATCTTTAAGGCAACACGCCGCCAGCCGACCAATCTAAAAGGTATGTTTACCCGTAAAGAAGTGGTGGATTACTACTTGGGAAAAACCGGCCTGCAACCGGAAAACTGGGCGTTTTATGAGGTGTTCGGAATTTTCCGTCTCGCGGTGATTGCCCAGCAGATCTATTATCGTTATTACCATAAACAGACTAATAATCCAGCGTTCAAGGATTTTTGGGTGGTGATTCATGCCTTGCATATTCGTGCCTTAAAACTGATTGGAAAGCAAAAACTGGAAGCCAATGAGATTGCACAAAAGTATGTGCTTAAATTTAAAGAGATAATGCCAAAATGACAACCATTTACTTGATCCGGCATGGCCAGGCCTCTTTTGGCGCAGAAAGTTATGACCAGCTTTCGCCCAACGGTGAGTTACAAGCAAAGCTTTTGGGCCACTATTTTGATGAAATTCTGAAAGAAGCACCTTATGTGGTGGCTGGCTCCATGCAACGCCATCAGCAGACGGCGCATTTATCTCTGGATGAATGTTTTCCGGAAAGTGAGATTCTGACCGATAGTGCCTGGAATGAATTTAATCATCAGCAGGTATTCGCCCGTTATGAGCCGCGCTTTAATCAGCCTGAATTGCTGAAACAGGATGTATCAGAACATGAAAATCCACGGGATTATCTGAGCAAGATTTTTAGCGGTGCAATTGCACGCTGGACTGGCGATGATTATCACCATGAATATGATGAATCTTGGCCAAGTTTCAAAGCACGTGTGGAAAGCGGCTTAGAAAATCTGTGTGACCAGTTGTCCAAAAGCCGACCACGCTATGCAGTAGTTTATACCTCAGGTGGGGTGATTTCTGTGGCTGTAGGCAAAATTTTGGGCCTCAGTCCGGAGAAAACCTTTGCTCTGAACTGGGCGATTACCAATACCAGTATCACGACACTACGTCTGGTGGGTAATGAACCGCAACTACTCAGTTTAAATGAACATCATTTTATTAAAGCACAGCGTCCAGACTTATTGACCTGGATTTAAAACCTAATACGCTAGAAAAATAAAGGAATAGGGTAAATACATGGCTAAAACAATTTTAATTACCGGTGCAAGTTCAGGGATCGGCGCCGGTATGGCACGTGAATTTGCGAAAAAAGGCTATAACCTGGCGATTTGTGCACGTCGTTTGGAGCGTCTGGAAATCTTAAAGCAGGAACTGGAAAGCCAATATGGCATCAAAGTCATTGCCAAAACACTAGATGTCACCGATTACGATCAAGTGTTTGAAGTGTTTCGTGCTTTTAAAGAAGACTTTGGCACCATTGACCGAGTTATTGTGAATGCTGGTGTCGGTGAGGGCCGCCGGATTGGTAAAGGTAATTTTGCTATCAATAAAGCCACGGTTGAAACCAACTTTATTTCGGCATTAGCACAATGTGAAGCTGCAGTTGAAATCTTCCGTGCACAAAACTCTGGCCATCTGGTGATGATTTCATCTATGAGTGCAATGCGCGGTATGCCAAAACATTTAACGGCTTATGGTGCAAGTAAGGCCGGCGTGGCTCATTTAGCGGAAGGCATTCGAGCTGAATTGATCGATACGCCAATAAAAGTGACCACCATTTTCCCAGGATATATTCGTACTGAAATTAATGAAGGGGCAAAAAAGCTACCTTTTGAAGTAGATGAAAAAACTGGTTCGCGTTTATTGGCAGCAGAAATTGAAAAAGCACCAATTAAGGCTTATGTGCCGAAATGGCCTTGGTTGCCACTCGGTCTAGCCATGAAAGTATTACCACTTAAACTGGTGAACAAGTTAGGTTAAAAGCGCTCTTAGATCTATAAAAAGAGAAGCTAGAGCGCTTCTCTTTTTATTTTTTATGACAAACTGAGAAAAATTTCTGAATCAGTATTTTTTTCTAAAAAATGTATAGCTTGAATTTACAAAAAAGCGAAATCTTATAAATCCTAATATATTGATTATTAAAATAAAGTTTTAAATTATCAAAAATTATATTTTTATTTTATTGATGAATTTGCAATTAAATCAATTACTTTTAAATTTTCGTTTCATGAGAAAGACCATCTTTTACTTTTCCTAATTTTCGCCAATTTTAAGAACTTTTCCAAACTGTCCAAAACTTAGACATACTCACTCTAAAAGTGGAAAGATAACTTCTCTTTTTTAGAATTTCCTTTAATGTACAACCGTTCAGAAATTAAAGGTTGTCCATATGTCTACATCTGCGGATATGACTGACCAGCAGCGAATCTCCAAGGTCAGAAGTATCGTTACCCAGGCCGGGGAAGAGGTGCGTGCTCGTTATCCCATACTCAAACATCAGAACTTTATAGGTGCGAGTATTTTAGGCTTTGCCTGGGCAGGCATGATTGCATGCGCGGTAGCATATGGAACAGGTTATCTCTCAGCATGGTTTACCATTCCCTTGATTGCGATTTTTGCATCATTGACCCATGAATTGGAACATGACCTGATTCATTATATGTATTTCAAAAAAACACCTTGGGCACATCATCTGATGCTGGCACTGGTCTGGTTGGCACGTCCAAACACCATCAGTCCGTGGGCACGTCGTCGTTTACATTTGCATCATCATAAATATTCAGGCACTGAACATGACCTGGAAGAACGTGGCATCAGTAATGGTATGCCTTGGGGCATTCGCCGAATTCTGGTGATTAGTGACCAGTTGATGTCAGTGTATCTGCGTCCATTTCAGATGATTAAAATGATTCATCTTTTTCTGGAAAAACAGCCTGAAAAAGAACGTAAAATTGCCATGATTTCTCAGCTATTTGGCTTTTTACCTCTCAGCATTATTTACTATGGATTGTGCTACCTGTTTGTGGTCTTTCATGGTTTAAATGCAGTTTCACCGCTATTCGGTTATGAGATGCTCTGGTCGCAAGGCATTGTCGACGCGATGCCGATTGTAAATCTGCTGGCAGTCATCTGGGTGATTCCGAACTTTATCCGTTCTTTTAGCTTGCAGTTTGTCAGCTCAAATATGCATTACTATGGCGATATTGATCCACGTGATGTGATCAAACAAACCCAAGTGCTCAATCCATGGTGGATGGTCCCGTTCCAGTTATTCTGCTGTAATTTTGGTTCGACCCATGCGATTCATCACTTTGTAGTCAAGGAGCCATTTTATATCCGTCAACTGACGTCTAAAACGGCGCATAAAGTAATGAAAGAAGTGGGCGTGCGTTTTAATGATGTGGGAACCTTTAAGCGTATGAATCGCTGGAATGACTATAAAATCTAAGCTTTGATTGTCATAAAAATCCCGTTTTTAAGCGGGATTTTTTTATATTTATCCTTTGTGATTTACCCAAGGGCAAGATGTATAAGCCTATATTTTGCAAGAATCCTATCTCAGTCAAATTTAGGTGAACATTCATCTAAAATGATTGCTGAGGAAATAGTTCAAAAGAATAAACTCAGGTAAAATCAAGTATATCTTTATATAAATTAGCCCACTATGTTGCTGAAAGCCGCCACCATTGCCTTGATTCCTGCACTCGTCATTCAGGGTAATCGCGTCAAGAAAAATACCTTGAAGTTGCCTGAACCACAGGGAAAACGTCAAGGTCGAACCGGAATAGGCAAAAAACTTTCTCTGATCATTTTAGGAGATTCCGCGGCGGCAGGGGTAGGAGTAGAACATCAGGATGATGCATTACTGGGTGCAATTCTACATGAACTGAAAAATGACTTTGAAATTGACTGGCAATTACAGGCCAAAACCGGTGATACCAGCTCAAAAGTAATTCATGCTTTGGACCAGATTGAAGTCCAGCACTATGATGTAATCGTCACGTCGGTTGGCGTCAATGATGTGACAAAACTGATGCCTGCCCGGGTCTGGATTCAGAAACAGGAACAGCTTTATAGCAAAATCCAGCAAAAATTTAGCCCGAAACTGATCATTGCTGCCGGAGTTCCGCCAATGAATATGTTTCCGGCGCTACCGAATCCTTTGGCTTGGCTCTTTGGCCAGTATGCTAAACAGATGAACCAGCAACTGAAAAAATTTGTGAATCAGCAAGTGAATATGCAATGGATTGAATACGATATTGAAAAATACCGTGCCATGAATTTACAAATGGCTGCAGATGGTTTTCATCCGAGTAAGGAAGTTTATACACTTTGGGGACAAGAAGTAGCTGGCAAGATTCGGAAGACCTTCTAAAATAGTTGAAATCTCTCAATTTAGCTAATTCTATGTCTGATATTGAAACACATCCGCTACCGCCATTTTTACCACCCAATGCAAAATTGCTGATGTTGGGCAGCTTCCCGCCACCTGCCACACGCTGGAAAATGAACTTTTATTATCCAAACTACCAGAATGATATGTGGCGGATTTTTGGACTGATTTTTTTTGAGAATAAAGATTACTTTTTGGACTTACCCAATAGAAAATTTCAGGAAAACTTAATCCGGGATTTTTTAACTGAAACGGGGATTGCGATTTTTGATAGTGGCTATCAGATCCGGCGTTTAAAGGGCAATGCTTCAGACAAATTTTTGGAAATTGTAGTACCTACCAATATTGAGCAACTGCTCAGCCAAATGCCGCAGTGCAATCATATTATGACCACAGGCGACAAGGCCACAGACACCATGATGCTGTCCATGCCTGAAGGGACTTTAAAGCCGAGTATTGGTCAACCTAGCCAAGCCCATTTTGTCGGACGTGATCTGTATTTATATCGCATGCCTTCATCTTCTCGAGCCTATCCGGTTTCTCTGGAGAAAAAAGCCGAAAGTTACCGGACGATGTTTGAACATGTGGGTCTGGTTTAATATTTAATCCAATAATCAGATGAAAAAATAGTTAAAGAAGTTTCTGGGCTGCAGATAAGAAATGAACTTACTATTTGTAAGTTTTTGGTTGTATTTATTCACATATTTGGATATTCGACCCAGCGATAGCTATTGATCTTAATCTCCCGGACATGATGAAAGCTTGACCAGATTAACTGGCTACCTTTGGTCCATTTTAAAGCTCGAATACGCGAATCCACCTGCTGTATTTCCTCAGGTGAGGCCGGACGTAAAGGCTCAATTTCTGCATATAAGCGTACTCCTGGATAACGCTTAAATTTACCTTTAAGCAACGCATGAAACCAAAACATTTTGCTACTGTTCACAGCCTGTATGCAGGCCATCGGCTGATGCTGCAAATTCTCAGAAAAAGTAGTGGAATAAGTATCAAAAAAGAAACCCGTACTGGTCTTTTTGTTGAGGAATACGGTTCCGATCGGAGTAATACTAGGAAAGCCTTTGGAGTTGACTGTTGCAATAGAGCAATGCATGGCGGCCCGTTGTGCATCAGCGACCACCTGGCGAATCTGTTGCCATTCATTATCAGAAATCATGCCTTGATTCTCTTATTATTTTTATAAATTTTATAACAAGTTACCCAGCTCGGCATTGCCTGAAAAAACTGAAGCTACGGCAGTTTGATCAATCTAAATCGTTATTCAGATTATAAAAAAGAGCCCCATAGGCTCTTTAAAAAATGCAAAACTCGGCGATTAGCCATCGTATTCGACATAATCCCATAAGTTTAAACGTGCTTTAATTTCCTGACGGATCTCGGGCAACATCGGCAAAAGAGTGCCATCAATCCATAAGCTCAATGCTTGGGCAGAGAGTACTTGCTGCAGTTCATCGACCAGTTGTGCACCTTTCAACATAATACCGGTCTCATCAGTGGCTTCGGTTTCTACACTTTTAAATAAAACCTGTAATTCATAACCGCTATCCTGAATCAGCCATTCCAGTTCAAGTTGAATATTTTCACTGGATTTCAAAACTACCTGTCCCTCGACCGTATCGGAGTCGGACAGACAGTCATGTTCCACCCGAATTTTGGCCAAATACCATTCTTGCTGGGATAAATCATGGAGAGTTTTTACAGGCGTCAGAATATCACTGAACTTAAACTGACGGCTTAAATCAAAAAATTGCATGGGAGTGGAGGGCGAACAATCGCAAAATACGAGAAAAGTGTAATTCTAAAGTAAGCGCAATCGACTGTAAAACCTTTTAAAAGATGATCGGACTAAGTTAGGTTAATCGGCTATTCTCGAAATACGGGCTTTTCATAGCATGTAATTTTAAGGTCACTCCAATGTCATTACATTAACCATTCACCGGGAAATTTCGTCACCAGATTCATCATAAAACGCTGGAATTTTGTAGTTTCCGGATCATGTGAATGTTGAATGCTACGGCCATCTTTTTGATGTTCTAGCCAAATCATTTCATTTTTTTCATTCAGCTTAAGCTGATAAGCCACGCGTGGTAAGTACTGATCCATCGCACTGGTAATTTCCTTCTGAAAATCTTCCGACTCAATGACCAGACCGACTTCGGTATTCAGATAGGCTGAACGCGGATCAAAATTAAATGAACCGACAAAAACCATGCCATCCAGATCAAAAAACTTGGCATGCAAACTGGAGCTATTTTTGTTTTTAGCCGGGATAATGTCTCCGGTCATAATTTCATACCAGGTCCGTTCCGGACGGACAATGTAGGGTTTAAATTCCCAGAGTTCGATGCCACTTTTCAATAATTGCTGACGATATTGCTGATAATAGGCATGCACTGCTGCCACATCATTGGCCTGAAAAGAGTTGGTCAGGATTCTGATTTTCACGCCTTGTTGCGCACGACGGGTTAAATAGTCGGCCCCTTTTTGCGTGGGAATAAAATACGAGGACACCAGTTCCAGATGTTTTTTCGGCTCACCCATCAATTCGAGCATATGAGTATAAATATAATCGCCATTTTTGGCATGAGGACGGGCTTTTGCGGGACTATCCGCAACAAAATAAGCCGGCGCCCAGTGCATCGGTTGTTTTTTTAAGTGTTTTTCGACTTGTTTCTCGGCAATGCCCACCCGGCGTTTGAGTTCAGTTTCATCGACATCTTCACGCGCAAACTCAGCTCTGAGCCTTTTGAGCATTTCAGGATGGCCGGCATCATTCAGCACCTGTCGAACGTCATAACTCAGATCATCATTCCAGAAGTTAATAAAGGTCTGATTGGCATCTGTTACACTTTGCCCCGCGAAGAATATATCCACATCGGTGAATTGAAAATCTTCACTGGCATCAAAATATTCACTGCTGATATTACGGCCACCAGTCACGGCTGCAGTGCCATCCGCAATGATTAATTTATTGTGCATGCGATGATTAACCTTTTTCATCCGGAAACCATAATCCAGCGCACGTAAATGACGGAATTTATAGGGATTAAAGATCCGGACTTCAAAATTTGGATGTTGGCTTAGAGCAAGAAGCTTGTCATCAAGCTGGGTGCCATTTTGATCGTCAATCTGAACCCGCACTTTGACACCGCGATCGGCAGCTTTGAGTAATTGAGACAAGATCATATTGCCAATATAATCATCCTTCCAGATGTAATATTGCAGGTCCAGATGATATTTGGCCTTGTTAATCAGGTGCAGAC
>CAUPZU010000026.1:0-43567 GCA_963516025.1 Acinetobacter lwoffii | reverse complement strand
AGTTTGGTTGAAACCAAGATGCATTGCATCAAATTATTGGGGGATAAACTCAGTGCGAGAAACTTTCAAAGCCAAGTCAATGAGATTTATGCACGTGTGGCAGTATTAAATAAATTTACGGAATTAGGCCGACCTCATACCCGAGTTGTGTCTTAAATTTGACTAGCTCAGAGTAGCTTTAATTTTAAATCTTTGTGCAACAAAGCCGTAGGGGATACAACTAGATTAAGAAGTTTGAAAAAATTTTCATCAGAATTTGTGAAATCGTATCTATCGAGTAAGATTTCTTCAAGAGTCCAATCATTGTTATTTATATAGTGCTGTGTAAAATCGCCTTTTGCATCTTTGTATCTATTGTCCGTAGATGGCATAGCCCGCAAATTTAAAATTGAATCAAAAAATTCTAAGGCCCCCATTTTCTTGAATAACTTTTCTTCTTGTTGAGCAAGAAGTCTTAAGATTTCTATTTTTATGTTTTTAGCGAGTTGTAAATTTTTCATACTTTTCCAAAGTTCTTCAGTTTAATCTCAAAGGATTATTGTTCAATAATTCGGTTCGTAAATAATCGTCATAACATATTAAGTTTAATAAACTATGCTAGCAATCCACCATCCAATTTTTCAGTCATATTTCTTATAAATGAATGATTACTAGCCAAAAGCTCATCCCACATATCAAGACAATACCCCAGTGTTTCATCATCATCATCATTTTCTGCTTGATCATATAATTGCTGAATGACTCTCGTAATAGCATTTGTATCTAGGTGTTTAGTCCCAGATTTTAATGGTGCAATATTCTCAGATAAATGGAAGGAAGCACTATGGGACAAGTTCTACACAGCAGCGCCACAACGACACAGGCAGTGCGTCGAGCAATACAAAATAGTCAAGAGAGCTTAAGAGCACTGGCCAAGCGTTACGGCATCAATCATACGACTGTCGCAAAATGGAAGAAACGCACTTCAGTAGATGATCTGACAACCGGACCAAAGAATCCTCGCTCAAGCGTGTTATCGCCTGAAGATGAGGCAGCAATTGTTGCTTTTCGAAAACGCACCTTGTTGCCGCTAGATGATTGTCTTTATGCATTGCAGCCAAGCATTCCTTATCTGACACGCTCGTCGTTACACTGCTGCTTGCAGCGGCATGGTATTTCACGGCTACCTGATCTTTTTGACCAAAATTTTTGACTGAAAAATCTTCCCATTTTTTTCAGAATATCTTCATCTTCTGAATTGACTAATATTTCAAAGATAGGTTTTAACTTTGTATGGTCGTTTAGGAGAAGCTGTAATTTTTCGAAAAAGTTAGAAAACCACTTTAAGGCTTTCGATTTAACCTTCTTCTACATCAATAATGGCTGCATTTAAGCCCAGCATACTTTTTGAAACACCACCTGTTTTCTTAATTTAAACTTTCTACAATAGTAATCATTACATCAGCACAATTTTCACGAGCTGCTCTTGCTTTAGCGTATTCCTCAGAATAATAACAAGCTTGAGCAGTGGCTAAATCTGAAAATTCAATAATGATGTGACGCTCATATTCAGCCCCTTCTAGACAAGTAGCTTTGCCACCTCGTGCCAGAAATTTAGCTCCATATTTTTCAAAGGCTAAAGGTGCTATCGACATGTATCGTTTATATTTTTCCATATCATGAATAGTGACATGTGCAATCCAGTATGCAGACATATAAAAGTTCCCTATGTTTGATAAATGTGAGACTGGTTTTTCTAAAGTATTAATTGATATCACTTGTCTAAGATATTTTTGGCAACCAGAGCCGCTTCAGTAATATGTTCCGCTACAGCCTGTTTTGCCATTTCTGAATCTTTATAAAGATATATAGCTTCACACATATTTTTGATACGTTGATAGCCTGAAATTTCACGTTGAGTAGATTTCATGGTCATGGCTCGAAGCCGGCTAATACGGCCATTTAAACGTTGTACTACTTCCCAGGCAATATAATGTTTAGCTATGGTGAAAATAGTTTCATAGAGCTTTGAAGAGGTCGCAATAATTAAATTGATATCATCATTAGTAAATGCTTTTTCAAGTTCAACAAGTAAACTCTTAATTTGTTCAGCTTTATCATCAGTTAGGTTCTGAGTGCAATCAACGACCGCACTTTGCTCTAATAGAAGACGAATTTCATAGATCTGAGAAGCAATATCCCAATTTAGTAGTGAAACAATCGGACCTTTATTTGGCAAAATTTCAACAAGGCCTTCGGCTTCAAGATAGCGGATTACCTCTCTTACTACAGACCGACTTACACCAAGTTCTTCACATAAAGTTCGTTCAACTAATCTTTTTCCAGAGGGGAAATAGCCAGTAATAATGGCATTACGGACTTTATTCAAACATAGTTCACGTAATGTGACTGGTGGATTTTCAATCTTAAGACTCATAGACACATCATATTCCTAAATTTGATTTTACAAATTTTGTTACACGTTTTTTACATAAAAAGAGCATAACAAACTCTTGTCTTTTTTTCATTATGTATTATGGTATACCATAATACGAACTACCAAGTGAAATCTCAAGCAAGGAAGAAAAATGAACCTTATACGTAAAACGGTGCTCCATGTAGAAACTACTTATGTTGATGGAGGCAAAGAGGCAACAATCCCATTGAAAATGGTTGCTGCTGCTGCAGTGATTAAGAATCCTTGGGCAGGGCAAGGTTATGTTGAAAATTTAACTCCAGAAATTCGTCGAATTGCTCCGATTTTAAGTGAGCATTTAACGAAGCTTATTATTGATGAAATTGGTTCAGGCGAAGCAGTAGAAGCCTTTGGTAAAAGTGCAGTTGTGGGCTTAGATGGGGAATTGGAACATGCATCTGCCCTGATTCATACTTTGCACTTTGGCAACACATACCGCAATGCAGTAGGTGCGAAATCCTACCTTGCATTTAACAATACCCGAGGCCCCGCCAATGCATCCATTCTTGTTCCAATGATGGACAAAAATGATGAAGGCAGACGTTCTCACTATTTAACTTTACAGTTTGCAATTCCAGATGCACCTGCTGCCGATGAGATTGTGATTGTGATTGCGGGTTCTACAGGTGGTCGACCACATCATCGTATTGGTGACCGTTATCAAGATTTGGAAGAGTTAGGACATGATGTCAAAAACCCAGCAGCTGTCAAATAACAGGGTTGCTCATTATTTTGAGCAGGGCACAGGAGAACCCTTGGTTCTCATCCATGGAGTAGGAATGCAGGCAGCGGCATGGTATCCACAAATCGAGTTCTTTTCGAAACATTATCGAGTGATCTCTGTGGACATGCCAGGGCATGGGCAAAGTACAAAACTGGCAGATGAGGCGAAATTACAAGATTTTGTCGATTGGACCATTGAGTTTATTACTGCACTGAATATTGGTGCAGTAAATTTAGCAGGACATTCAATGGGTTCGCTAATTACGACTGGTGTTAGCGTAACCCGACCTGATTTAGTCAAACGTATGGCTGTATTGAATGGTGTTTATAAACGTACGCCACAGGCTCGGAATGCAGTGATAAAGCGTGCTGAAGAGTTAAAGACAGGTCATATTGATGTAGAAACACCGTTACAGCGTTGGTTTGGCGATAGCGAAATTGAGCGCATTGCCTCAGATCATGTTAAATCGTGGCTAGAAAACGTAGATTTGTCAGGTTATACCACAGCGTATTCAGCTTTTGCCTGTGGTGATGAAGTCTACGCTGATGAATGGTCTAAGATCGCATGTCCTGCTTTGGTTTTAACGGGTACTCATGACCCTAACTCAACCGCAGAAATGGCAAGGGAAATGGCAAGTCTGGCGCAAAATGGCGTAGCTATAGTCATTGAAAATGAACGTCATATGGTGAACTTGACGGCACCAGATAAAGTGAATAATGCAATGCAGAAATGGCTTGAAACGAACGTTTAAGCTCCACACATTGATGAAGGAATATAACAATGAGTGAAATGGATAAAGTAAATAAAATACGTGAACTACGTGATGCTTTTGGGTCATTTATGACAGGCGTTACGGTAGTAACTACCTGTAAAGATGATGGAACACCATTAGGCTTTACAGCCAACTCTTTTGCTTCGGTGTCTTTGGACCCAGCTTTGTTGCTTGTCAGCATTGCCAAGACATCAAGCAATTATAATAATTTTGCAAATGCCTCACACTTTGCCATTAATATTTTGGCAGAAGAGCAAAAGGATGTTTCAAATACATTCGCTCGTCCTAGTGATGATCGCTTTGCAAGCTTGGCTTGGTCTGTTAGTGAAAATCAAAACCCAATTATTGATCATGTCAGTGCATGGTTTGATTGTACGACTTACCAAATGGTAGATGCTGGTGATCATGCAATTCTAATTGGTAAAGTTGAAAATTTTGCTTCGGCAGGTTTTGCAGGTCTTGGTTATTATCGTGGTGCTTACTTCACTCCAGCAAAATCTTCTACTGATGTCATCTCGAGCATGAAAGTCATGATGATGGCTTTGATTGGACATGAAAATCAGATTCTGCTCGATAAAAATGCAGATGGTCGCTGGACGTTACCACATCTCATGGTGGATAAAGATGGGGCAGAAAAAGCCTTGGAAAAAATCTTTGCTGCCTATCAGCCAGCAGCATCACCGAGTTTCATTTACTCAGTTTACGATGATGTGACCACGCAACAACAATATATTGCGTTCCTATGTAATACCCCCGTATTAGATGCGCATAAAGGTCAATTTGTTGATCTCAATGATCTAGATCAACTGACTTTTGTAGATAGTGCTTTACAAAGTATGTTAATGCGCTATCGCAAAGAAAATCATCTGAAAACTTATGGTGTTTATTACGGTAATCAAACCAGTGGTACGGTTCGTCAAATTGTTAAAGAGGAAGTTTAACTATGCGTTTTTCATTATTTGTGCACATGGAACGCGTTTCTGATCAACAAACACAGAAGCAGCTCTACGATGAAATGATCGAACTTTGCCAGATTGCGGATAAAGGCGGTATGCATGCAATTTGGACAGGTGAACATCATGCAATGAATTTTACCATTGCGCCAAATCCATTTATTAATCTGGCTGATATTGCAAACAAAACTAAAAATGTCCGTTTAGGTACTGGAACTGTAGTTGCACCATTCTGGCACCCGATCAAATTGGCAGGTGAAGCTGCCATGACGGATATTATCAGTAATGGACGCTTAGATATCGGAATTGCACGTGGTGCATATTCATTTGAATATGAACGTATGGTACCAGGTATGGATGCCTGGGGTGCCGGTCAACGTTTACGTGAAATGATTCCTGCAGTTAAAAACCTCTGGAAAGGTGATTATGAGCATAATGGGGAGTTTTGGCAGTTCCCTAAAACCACCTCAGCGCCTCAGCCTTTACAACAACCACATCCCCCAATTTGGGTGGCAGCTCGTGATCCGAATAGCCATGAATTTGCAGTCGAAAATGGTTGTAATGTACAAGTCACGCCATTGCATTTCGGTGATGACGAAGTTGAAAAATTGATGGGGCATTTTAACGCAGCGTGTGAGAAATTTGCCGATGTTCCTCGTCCTGAGATCATGTTGCTGCGCCATACTTATGTTGCAGATAGTGAAGCAGATGCTCAGCTTGCCGCAGATGAAATCAATGCATTTTATAACTATTTTGGCGCATGGTTTAAAAATGAGCGTGAGATTAGTCAAGGTTTAATTGCACCAATTAGCAAGGAAGAAATGGCACAACATCCATTCTATACTCCTGAAGCAATGCGTAAAAATAATGTGATTGGTCAAGCCCAAGAAGTGATTGATCGCTTAAAAGCCTATGAAGCCATGGGATATAACGAATATTCATTCTGGATTGACACCGGAATGAGCTTTGAACGCAAAAAAGCATCGCTAGAACGTATGATCAATCAGGTTATGCCCGCATTTGCATAGGAGAGAAGACATGACTTCTCCATTCCAGTTGTATATCAATGGTCAGTTTGAGGATGGTGCTGCACAGTTTGACAGTATTAATCCAGCAACTGGTCAGGTCTGGGCAAAAATGCCAGAAGCACGTACAAATGAAGTCAATCGTGCAGTTGCTGCTGCATCTAAGGCCTTGCAAAATGAGGCTTGGGCAGGATTAACTGCCTCACAGCGAGGAAAATTGCTGTATAAACTCGCTGACTTGATCGAGAAAGCTGCGCCACAATTAGCACAGTATGAAACTAATGATACAGGTAAGATTATTCGTGAGACTTCAAGTCAGATTGCGTATGTCGCAGAGTATTATCGATACTATGCAGGTATTGCTGACAAGCTTGAAGGCAGCTATCTACCAATTGATAAACCAGATATGCAGGCGTGGACGATCCGTGAGCCAGTAGGTGTAATTGCAGCAATTGTCCCTTGGAATAGTCAATTATTTTTATCAGCAGTTAAAGTTGGTCCAGCATTAGCGGCAGGTTGCAGTATTGTCCTTAAAGCTTCAGAGGAAGGACCCGCACCGTTACTTGCTTTTGCGCGTTTGGTCCATGAAGCAGGGTTTCCAGCAGGTGTGGTCAATGTGATTACCGGTTTTGGACCTGAATGCGGTGCTGTACTCAGTAGCCATCCGGATGTAGCGCATGTTGCATTTACAGGCGGTCCAGAAACAGCAAAACATATTGTGCGTAATTCGGCTGAAAACCTGGCGAAAGTTTCGCTTGAGTTGGGTGGTAAATCTCCTTTTATTGTGTTTGCCGATGCTGATTTACAAAGTGCGGTAAATGCACAAGTTGCGGCAATCTTTGCGGCAACAGGACAAAGTTGTGTTGCTGGCTCACGCTTGTTGGTTGAATCAACTATTAAAGATGAGTTTGTGCAGCGTTTGGTTGAGCGCGTACAAACTATCAAAATTGGTTTACCTGATGATCATGCAACTGAATTTGGTCCATTGTGTACACTGCGTCAACGTCAAAAAATTGAACAAGTGGTGGCAAGTTCACTTCAACAAGGTGCACAACTACTGATTGGCGGAAAATCTTTAGAGCGAGAAGGGTATTACTATCCGCCTACAATTTTAGATTGCAGCGATGTACCGCAAGCTGATTGTGTTATGACGGAACTGTTTGGGCCAGTGCTATCGGTGGTGAGTTTTACCACAGAATTGGATGCTATCCAGAAGGCCAACAACACCCCTTACGGTCTTGCTGCTGGAGTCTTTACCAACAATTTAAGCCGTGCGCATCGCATGACCAAAGCAATTCGATCAGGCATTGTTTGGTTAAATACCTATCGTGCGGTTTCACCACTCGCACCTTTTGGAGGACATGGTTTATCGGGCCATGGCCGAGAGGGAGGTGCCGATGCGGTGTTGGACTACACTACGACCAAAACAGTTTGGTTACGGACTTCAGATGAACCGATAGCCGATCCTTTTGTGATGCGTTAAAGCATCACAAAAGGGGCTGAATAGGGATGGATTTTCAGGAAGAAAATATGAATAAGTCGAATTCTAAATAGTATTAGTCTTTAGCACAGCATCACTCCTAAAAGGAGCATATGTTGATACTGAATCAGTATCGATTGGGCAGACTTCATTTTTTTCTCTGAAGAATTGACCAGAGCAGCAATAGTCGTGGTTTTGAAATGACAGAGCTCTGTTCGATTTTTTGTAAATAATACCGACAAGGCAGGTTTTTTTAAACCTAAAGTCACTCTCACTAATATATTGAAATTGAAGGAAATGAATTCCTCAAAGAGAGATTAAGGATATGAGCCAAAATGAAAAAAATGCTTTCGCTATAGAAAGTCATTCTATTGATTATGTTGATCCTTCTGAACGAAATGGAAAAGTTCGGGATCTATTTACTTTATGGTTTTGTACCAATATTGCACCGTTAGCTGTAATTACAGGTGCAATGTCCATGCTTACATTTAACTTAAGTTTGGTTAGTGCATTAGTGGCCATTTGTTGTGGACACTTTTTTGGTGCAAGTATTCTAGCATTGACGTCTGCCCAGGGGCCTCAGGTCGGTATTCCACAAATGATTCAAAGCCGTGCACAGTTTGGACGTTATGGCGCATTGCTGGTTGTATTATTTACGACGCTGATTTATCTGGGTTTCTTTATTTCCAATATTATTTTGTCAGGCAAAACTTTACACACAGTTGTTCCTGCAATTCCCATCCCAGCTGCAACTGTGATTGGTGCAATTGTAGCAACTATTATTGGTGTGATTGGCTATCATTTTATTCATAAATTTAACAAGATCGGCACCTGGTTTATGGGCGGCTCATTGTTAATTGGCTTAATGATTATGATTCCACATATCAATGCAGAAGTACTGGCCAAAGGTGCTTTTAATCTGAAGGGATGGTTTGCCATGTTTGGTCTATGTGCTGTGTGGCAAATTAGTTTTTCACCTTATACCTCAGACTACTCAAGATATTTACCTAAAAGTATCGGAATTTATAAACCATTTATTTATACATATTTGGGCGCATCGTTGGGCACAATCTTTGCGATGGGCTTCGGTACAGTTGCGGTAGCGATTGGTTCAACAACAGATGCAATGGAAGCAGTTAAATCAGGTACAGGACTGTTTGGTTATGCACTGATGATCTTATTTCTTTGTAATATCATTGGTCACAATGCCATGAATTTGTATGGTGCAGTTTTATCTTGTATTACTTCTATTCAGACCTTTGCAGGTCGATGGATGCCAAGCAAAAATATCCGTATCATTTTATCAGTCATTGTTTTAATTCTGGCTACGTTTACTGCATTGTGGGCATCTAGTAACTTTATTAGCTTCTTCCTTAATGTGATTTTTGCCTTACTGTTTATCTTGGTGCCGTGGGTTTCAATTAACTTATTAGATTTTTATGTCATCAATAAAAAATCTTACGACATCCAATCTATTTTTGCCCAAGATGGCGGAATTTACGGAAAATTTAATGCTAAAGCATTAACTGCCTACTTTATCGGAATTGCGGTTCAAATTCCTTTTTTAACCAATGCTTTCTTCACAGGACCCTTTGCTAATGTAATTCAAGATGTTGATATTTCTTGGATAGTTGGTTTGGTTTTCAGTTTTATTGTGTATTACGTATTTAATCTAGGAAAGATTAAATCGTCACACCCTCAGATGAATGTGAAAGCGCATCAGTAAAAATTAAATTTGGAATGGAATCTATATCATGAAAAAACATTATTTACAGTGGGCAGTCGCATCTGTAATGCTCACAACATGGATACCAAGTTATGCGGGGATCAGTTTTGGGGATCCTAATGCGGACACCGGAAAACTGACATTTTCAGGTTATGTGCGAGGCAATTATCAAGACAAAGATTATGGCGAAGCGGCTTCTGACGAAAAAATCCGTTTTGATGCTGCTCAGCTTAAATTGGATTACGAACGCGGCAAATTATTTGGACATGCTGAATATCGTTGTTATCAATATGACACCTTATGCGACTTTTCGACTTTGGTGGATGGCTATGTCGGCTACAAGATTAGTGAGACAGATCAATGGGTGGTGGGTATGCAACCCCTTGCATTTGGGCCTGGACGTTTCTGGAACACCAGTTTATATGGCAGTATCAATACTACAGCGGGCTTAGAAGATATACATAATTTAGGTCTAAACTATCACTTTGAATTGCCAAGTTCGACTAAATTTGACGTAGGTTTCTTTGCTGTGGATGGAGGGCATTATGTCGGTACAACAAAAGACTCGGGGCGTTATAGTGCCAATTATGTCAGTTCAAATGATGCTACCAAGAGTGAGCTGCAAGAAAAAAATATGTGGGTAGGGCGTATTACTCAAGATTTACTTTTAGGGGTTGAAGGACTGAATACACAAGTTGGTGCTTCATATTGGACTTCTAATATTGAGAATAAAACTACCTCTGAAACTGGACATCGTAATGCGTGGTCATTATTCAGCAAAATCAATTATGGCAATTTGGGGCTTACCTTAACGGGTGGTAAAAATGATGTGAGCAATAAAGATGTTCTTAACGCGCAAGCTTCATTAATGGGTTCTTACGACACTGAATACTATGTGAGCAATAAAGCAACGTATTACACGGCGGATATTGGTTACGCTTTTAAAGAAGTGAAGCATATTGGCAACATTACGCCTTATTTTATGTATAGCCAATATGATAAAGATCAGGCAGGTTCAAAAGACTCTATTCGTAATATTTTGGGTATATCAATTGAACATAAAAAGCTGGCTTTAACTACAGAATACATTATGAGCAAGAATGATCCATTTATTGGTGGTAATCAGAATTCATTGGCAATGGGTGATGATAATGAATGGAATAAATTATTAAATTTAACCTTATTCTACTATTTCTAAATCCAGTTATAACATTCGGGGAACCGAAAAAATTTTCGAGATTTTTTTGGTATGCCATAATACAAAGTTAATAGATAGTAGGTGTAAGCTGATCAAATTAAATTAGTTTGATAACTCTTCACCTACTTTACAAGGATAATCGGTATGCAACTCAATGATATGGCTTTATTTCACCAACAGGCATTCGTAGCTGGGCAGTGGTGTGATGCAGATAATCAGAATACTTCTAATATTTATAATCCTGCCACGCAAGAGATCATTGGCACTGTGCCCAACATGGGCAAAGCAGAAGCTGAACGTGCCATTCAGGCAGCAGCTACAGGATGGACAGTATGGAAAAATAAGACTGCGAAAGAGCGTTCAACTATTTTAAAAAAATGGTTTGATCTGATGGTTGCGCATGCAGATGAACTGGCTTTCATTTTAACCAGCGAACAGGGTAAACCCTTGGCTGAAGCACGTGGTGAAATCTTGTATGCAGCCAGTTTTGTAGAGTGGTTTGCTGAAGAAGCCAAACGTGTTTATGGCGATATTATTCCAAGTCCTTATCCTGATGCCCGTATTGTGGTAAATAAACAACCTATTGGTGTTGTTGCAGCCATTACACCTTGGAATTTTCCTGCTGCAATGATTACCCGTAAAGTTGCACCTGCATTGGCAGCCGGTTGTCCTTGTATTGTTAAACCAGCCCCAGAAACTCCTTTTACTGCATTAGGTTTGGTCGATTTAGCCGTACAAGCAGGCGTGCCTGCTGAAGTCCTCAGTGTGATTACAGGTGATGCTGTTACAATTGGTGATGCCATTTTTGAAAGCGATGATGTACGTAAATTTACGTTTACAGGCTCGACACCTGTCGGTAAATTACTTTATCAGCGTTCAGCCCAGACGCTTAAAAAAGTATCTTTAGAACTTGGTGGTAATGCACCTTTTATTGTATTTGATGATGCTGATTTAGATGCAGCGATTGAAGGTGCTTTAATTGCCAAATACCGCAATGCAGGTCAAACCTGTGTTTGTGTAAATCGCTTTTTAGTACAAGCGGGCATCTATGAAAAATTTATCGCTGCATTAAATGAAAAAGTTCAGAAATTTGCTATTGGTAATGGTTTAGAAGCAGGCAATGAAATCGGCCCATTAATCAATGCGAACGCAGTTAAAAAGGTTGAAGCTCACGTTGCAGACGCTTTAGAGAAAAATGCACGCCTGGTTGCAGGTGGAAAACAACACAGCGCTGGTGAGTTATTTTACGAACCGACCATTATTGCCGATGTAACTGCAGAGATGGATGTTGCAACTCAAGAAACTTTTGGACCATTAGCTGCAATTTTTAAGTTCGAAACTGAGCAACAAGCAATTGAGATGGCCAATGCCACAGAATTTGGTTTAGCTGCTTACTGCTACACACAAGATTTAGGTCGTGCGTGGCGCATGAGTGAACAACTCGAGTACGGTATGGTTGGAATTAATAAAGGCTTGATTTCAAATGAGGTTGCACCGTTTGGTGGAATTAAACAGTCAGGTTTAGGGCGCGAAGGCTCAAAATATGGCATTGAAGATTATCTCGAAATCAAATACACCTTATTTGGAGGATTAGGCTAATGAGTAATGAAAAATTTGAAAAAGGTTTAGCGATTCGTAAACAGGTACTTGGCGAAGCTTATGTCAATAATTCGATCAACAATGCTGATGATTTTAACTTACCTTTACAGGAACTGGTCACGGAGTATTGTTGGGGGGCGGTCTGGGGACGTGAAGAACTGAGCAAACCTGAACGTAGTCTAATTAATCTGGCTATGATATCAGCCTTAAACCGTCCGCATGAATTGAAGCTACATGTTAAAGGAGCTTTACGTAATGGCGTGCCTAAAGACAAAATTCGAGAAGTACTCTTGCAAGTAGCAATTTACTGTGGCGTGCCAGCTGCTGTAGATAGTTTCCGTATTGCAAAAGAAGCAATTTTAGAATATGAACAGGAAAATATTTAAAAACTTTACCAATCAAAGGTTAAAATTATAACCGCATTATTAAATGCGGTTATTCTATTTGCGATTGAAACCTATGAATACTTTCAGCATAAGAAATATTGACAATTAAAGTGAGTAAATCATTACCATATATCAATATTAATGAAAATATTGCCACTTGATATCAATTTAACATAATATACATTATACGAAATACGATTGATATACTCATATAAGTCATTCACCATATACTTATAGCTGCTCAAGCAACTTAAACGTTAAAGCACTTCAAATTCAATCCGACGATTTCTCTTACGACCCTCAGCTGTTGCATTATCCGCTACAGGTTTACTTGAACCTGAACCTTCAGTACTCAGTAAATGCACTGGAAGATTTTTTGCGATTAAATAAGCTTTTACTGCTTCTGCACGTTGCTGACTCAACATGAGATTTTTATTAGTATCGCCTGAACTATCCGTATGTCCAATAATCCGTATCTTTTTTCCGCTAACTTTATTTAAGGCACTGACCATTTCATCCAGTATCTGTATACCTGAAGTTGCTAATATTGCACTGCCAGATTCAAATTCAATAATCCGGTTCTTTAATGCAGCATCAATAATCTTCTGTTCTGCCTGATTGACTGAAAGCTGTGCATTTAAACGGTAATTTTCGGGTATTAAACCCTTAAATCTTTCTGTAGTATCATGAATTTCATAAGAATTTGATACTTTACCCGTTAGCTGAATATCAGAACCTTTAATTGTTAACATTCCGTGTTTAACCTTTTTAAGGTCTTCATTAATCACATCAGTGACTATATTTGACCAATCCGTTGGTGCTACTACTTGACGAATCTGAATGCGATCTATCACATTTTCCTGACCATAAATTGAATACAATTTCGCCAAAATAGCTTGCTTACTACTGTTATTCGGTACATTACCTTCAGCAATTACAGGTTGTGCATGCACATTAAAACCAATTAAAAAACAGAATAAAATAATGATTTTATTTAACTTTAAGTATTTATTTTTTATTTTCATTTTATGCTTCTATAAATGTTTATTTAATTAATTTAATGCTTTGAGTCAGGCTTATCTGACTCTCAGTTAAAGACTATTCTAGTACCGCCAACCTTGAATTATTTTCTACACTAAAATTGGTTGTTTTTAATTCATATCAATTCACCCACGTGATCCATTTACAATATGATTGATGAGTATCATGGCGCTAAAGTTCCTGTGTTTGCAGCAGTCGTCTTAGTTATCCGAGCTGTTTTTCCTGACATCGTCGTATTCTGTGCTGCGACCACTCTTACTGCTTTATTCGAAACAACCTGATCCACCAACTGTAAATTGCTATAACTTGGATTACTTCCGATAGAACTTGCATTATTTCCACTCACCAAACGAAAATTGGTCTTCACAAATAGTTCAGGATTCTCTTTACTGCGCCAGACCATCTCAAAAATATTGCCTTTTTGTGTACGCTGAGCACTATCAATCAAACGATTGATTCCATATTCCCCAGGCTCATCAAAAATGGTATGGGTCTTCCCTTCCAAATCAATCACCGTGATCCGTGCGCTTGGAATTGCGCCGGAATTTGGCCAGATAAAATTCACCCATTGTTGAATTCCGTTTTCAAATAGCATTCTTTGTCCATCAATATCAATGGTATAAGCCAATAAATGAGCCTGTTCCAGTGGGTAAAACTGGAAATTAGATTGATTGGGTCTCACTGCCTGACGACTGGTATTATTTAACTCACCAGTTGCCATACCATTCACAGGCGCGACATAATTTTGAAAGTTTGCAACAAACACAGGATTTAGATTAAGCCCTAAATCTTGCCAGGTTTTCGAGCTTAAGCTATAGCCACGACGGATCACTAAGGGATCAAGATGCTCTTTGACAAAACGGGAAATACTGCCATTTTCACCAAAAATCTGATTAATTTCTTGAGAGGTTGCCTGTAAGCTACCTTGACTGCTAAACGGATATTTTTGCGATAAATTTGCATTAAATGGTTGATAGGCCTGTATTAGCCAGAGTTCGTTCATTTCAGCTTGTGCCGGAAGCATCAGACTTTCAAAGGAACGTGTGAGAGGAACACTAAACAACTTTTTAATCAGCTGTTGATCCAGCTCATGGGTTCCTACCGACATTTTCTCATCCACAAACTTTTGGGTAATATTGAAGATAGAATTCTGTTCATCAATGGTCTGTTTAAGGAGCAGCATGCTCGCCGGACCAATATCTCCAGAACTTTTGAGATCATTAAAGCGACTCCGTATCTTGGCGAGAGATTGCATATACTCATCTAGCAGCGACCGGTTCTGCAAATCATCTCGTGTACGTACAATCTGGTAGAAGATCTGAAAGTCTTTGGCAATCATCCCCTGAGAGAAAGTCGATGCAGAATTCTGTGCCAACTTGCCATCATGACGTTGCAATACCTTGCGTTTAAACCAGGCAATAAAACCTTTTTGTGGAACCGCCAACTCAGCTTGTACCATTGGATTATCCCAGCTGGTTTCTTGCGCTACCCGTTGTATGACTTTACGAATCGGTGAGTTTTCTGGTTCGCCAAGAATATCTATCTGATATGTTTGCTGATTAAAGTCACCGACCTTGGCATAATAAATGGCACCCAAGAATTTACGCCATTCGCTGATATATTCTTTTTTATACATTTCAGTCAGCTGGCGTCGAATTTGTTCAGGACTGCCACTAAAACTCAAATCATCAGATTGTGACGTATTGAGTACCCAATCTTTACTTTCAGTTGGTCTTTGCGCTGCAGTGTCTATCGCAGGTTGTACATATTCGTTCCAGGCTTGATAGCTATAAAAACCGGGTAAGGCATAACTTCCCAACATGGTTGTCTGAGCATTCTCCCCGACCATCTGTTTGATCGTTAATACAGGAAAACGTACCGAAGCACGCATTTTAATGTCGTTATATACACGATCTCGTGCAGACACTCCGGTCGTCATTGCGGTTAAAACCTGGCGAGTCTGTTCAACCAGAACAGTATCGGAATCCAGCTGGGGGAATAAACTCGAACCTGTCATTGTCATGGCATAGCTGAGTAACTGCTCGGCCTTTTGCAGCATTTCAGCACGTGTCAGCTGACCACGATGCTGATCTAACCAAGTCCGCCAGAAGCGTGTCAACTGATCACTGAGATGACTGGAATCTATAGATTTACGGTTGCTCAACATCAGATATGTTTTAAGTGCATTATAAGCATCTTGCGGACTTTGGTCGGATGGTTCTAATGCGAGTTGCTGAACTTGTGCAGTCGGATGAATTTGCACATGAATATGATTTTCTTTAAGAACTGCTGCATTGCTTTTTACCCGTTGCAGATATTCTGCAATATTTTGCTGACTAGGCTGCAATACTAATTGCTCAATTCCTTTCAGATATTCAGCTTGCAGTTTCTCCCTGATCTGTTGTCCTTGATATAGACCAAAACTGTATTTGAATGGACGCTTCTGATCAAATTGATCTAACTGTTGTAGATGAGCTTGCAAAATTAATAATGCATCGATTTGTGTGACCAGCTCCGTTCCTGACTGTTTCTGCATCTGTACGACCTTATTCAGGTCCGCCTGAACTTCTTCCATTAATTGCTGATTATTTCGATAAGACCACACCCACAGACTCAACACCATCGATACAAACAATACTTTGAAAAAGATGCTGCGCTTAGCCGCCGTTTTCAGGTAGTGAAGGTAGAAGAACCTACTGAGGAAGTCGCCATCGATATGTTGCGTGCCATGATTCCGGTCATGACTCAGCATTTTCAGTTGCAGATTGATGATGCAGCAATTGCTGCTGCGGTACGTAACTCGCATCGTTATATCAGTGGACGGAAATTACCGGATAAGGCCATTAGTGTATTAGATACAGCCGCGGCACGAGTTGCTTTGAGCCAAAATGCACAACCTGCAAAGTTAGACCAGTTACAGGCACAGCTGCATAATCTTCGGCTTGAACATGAGATTTTAAATCAGGAGCATCAAAATTTTCCGTGTCATCAGACACGTTTAATTGAATTATCAGAAAATATTTCAAATTTGGAACAAGAAATTTCTCAGATAAGCCTGCAATGGCAGCAAGAACTTCAACTGGTTCAGGAAATAAAATTATTACAGGTTCAATCCAAAAAAATTGAAAATAAAAATAAAATTAAAGTATTACAGCAGCGTTTGACCCAGATTCAGGCTGATCACCCACTTGTGTTCGAGCGTGTAACAGTCCCTATGATTCATCAGATCATTTCTGACTGGACCGGAATTCCAGTCGGTAAAATGATGAATGATGAAATCCGACAGGTCTTAAAACTCCAAGATAAATTATCGCAGCGTGTGATGGGTCAGGACTTTGCTTTGCATCAACTGGTCCAAGGTATTAAAACATCTAAAGCAAAACTGGATGATCCGAACAAACCACAAGGTGTATTTTTATTGCTTGGTCCAAGCGGTGTGGGAAAAACTGAAACTGCCCTGGCCTTGGCTCAAGAATTGTATGGAGGTGAGTCGCATCTGATCACGATCAATATGTCGGAATATCAGGAAGCTCATACCGTATCTTCCTTAAAAGGTGCTCCTCCAGGTTATGTCGGTTATGGTCAAGGAGGCATGTTGACTGAAGCAGTGCGTCGTAATCCTTATAGTGTGATTTTACTGGATGAAATCGAAAAAGCTCATTCTGATGTGCAGGAATTATTTTATCAGGTCTTTGATAAAGGCATGCTGGAAGATGGTGAAGGCCGTCTAATTGATTTTAAAAATACGACAATCCTGTTGGCCTCCAATGTTGGCTCAAGTGCCATTATGCAGGCCTGTTTAAATCAACCCGTCGAAAACTGGCCGGATGCAAATAGATTAATTGAACTGCTCAAACCAAGTTTATATCAGCAATTTAAACCGGCATTTTTAGGGCGTATGCAGATTGTGCCTTATTATCCTTTACACGATGAGCTATTGATCCAGATTATTCAGCATAAACTGGGGAAAATTACCCGACGCATTCAGCAGCAATATGTCACCCAGGTCACTTATAGTGGGGACTTGCTCGAACTTCTGCTCAGCCGATGTACCGAGGTTGATAGTGGTGCGCGCAATATTGATCATATTTTAAATGCTTCAGTATTGCCTGCTTTGGCTACAGAAATATTGAGAACCATGAGTGAGGGAAAGATTCCTAAACTGATTCACATTGAGATCAAGAATGATGAAATTTTTTATAGCGTAGATCCGAAAGTTAAAATAGCGCAAAAAGTACGTTCTAAAAGCAATAAAGCAGATGCTGCCTAGTTGAAGTAACCTAAAAATAAAAACAAATAAAATATAATAATTGGAATAAAGATGAGCCTGGAATTTGAATATTTATTGCAAGACATTTCAGTCGATCAGCCGTGCGGTGTGGACTATTCATTTTCAAATGATTTTCATGTGATTAACAAGGCCAGAACTCGTGATGATCCTTTATTGGAGCAAGGTGACTGGGTCTCGGAACCGAAACAGGCCGATTGGCAACTTGTACATGATAAAACGATTGAATTATTAACTGAAAAAACCAAGGATATCCGTCTATATACCTGGCTTATAGAAGCTTGGAGTCATCTCTATGGTTTTGAAGGAATTGCTCGAGGATTAGAGTTGACCCAGCAAAGCCTTCAGTGATACTGGTTCACGTTACATCCTCAAATCGAAGAGGATGATCTTGATCAACGTTTTGGATTATTACAAGGTTTGATTACGCAACTGCCAATGCTGATGAAACAGGTGCCTTTGGTCAGCTCTGCGCCTTTTTATAATTTAGGTGATTATGAGGCATTCTTACATCAACGCAATATTAAACTCAAACAACAGCAAGATGACTACTCTGAAAATAATACTGTTCAGGATTTGGAGCATTTTGAGCAATCGTTGCTGAAAACTTCTCAAACAGTTTTAAGCCAGAATGAAGGTTTTCTTCTCGAGATTCAGACCCAATGGCTGTATCTTAAAAATACACTGGATCATTTACTGGGTCTAAATGCACCGAGTTACGCGAGCACAGATTCTCAACTTGAATCGATCTTCTCCAGTATTAAGCGCATTTATAAAACTGATATTTCTTCAATATCTCAGGATCAAATAAATACACCGCAATTCGGCACTCTCAAAATACCTGAAATAATAGTGATGAATACCTCGCCTGAAAATATACAAGAATTTCGACCTCAAGCCCAAAACCATCTGGCCAACCGTCAACAGGCCATGCAGTTATTACAAGACATCGCTCGATATTTTCAATCTCATGAACCGCATAGTCCAGTGAGCTACATGCTGCAAAAGACGATTAAATGGAGTCAGATGCCATTACATGAATGGCTGGCTCAAGTAATCAAGAACGAGAATCCGATCGAAAACGTACATGAATTACTGGGTATATATGCCAATGATGAATCCAAGAATGAGTGGTAAATATTAAAATGTTTAAAGCAGAAAAAGTACTGTGGGGCGAAGGTCTATTTTTAAGACCGCAACATTTTCAATTACAGGATGCCTATCATGAGCAACGCTTGAGTCATATGATTCGGGCGACATTTCCTTTTGCTCACGGGATCCAGTCCATTCAATTTGATGAAGCTCAATTCAATATGCATATATTGGCATTAAGTAAAATTGAAATGATCTGGCAAGATGGTGAAATTTATCAGGCGCCTGCACAGGATTTATTACCAGAACCTGTACAACTGGATACCTTAAACCTGCGTGGTGAAATGCAAATTTATTTGGCTTTGCCAATGCTACAGCCGAACAAGCAAAATGTAAGTCATGTCGAAAACACTCAATCTAGTCGTTATCACTCACATTTAATCTCGACCCATGATTTATTCACCGATGCCACTACTGCAGAGATCACCCTGTTACGCCGTCGGGCAGAATTTAAACTTTTTGAAGTTGGCCAAGAACCTCAGCAGCCTCTGGATGGTTATTTATATCTTCCGGTTGCTCAAATCAAACGACAAAGTTCTGGAAATTTTATTTTTGATCATAAATTCATTCCTCCAATTTTACATATTCAGGCCTGTGAATATCTGCTAGACAATTTAAAGCGAACTTTGAATATCATCCGGGCCAAGATTAAAACGATTCAATCCAAT
Organism: Acinetobacter lwoffii; assembly: GCA_963516025.1. GTDB lineage: Bacteria > Pseudomonadota > Gammaproteobacteria > Pseudomonadales > Moraxellaceae > Acinetobacter > Acinetobacter lwoffii_R. The sequence goes on along the minus strand of CAUPZU010000026.1, from coordinate 24,100 downwards.
AACCGTGAAAACGAACAGAAACTGATTGAATTTCGTTCTGGGGATATTGTCTCTTTCTGGCTGGTGAATGCCTTAAATACTGCTTATGCAACCTTAAATCATATTTTGCAGTATCCACAAATTCATCCGGAACGGCTATATGCGGAACTTTTAAGACTCAGTGGTTCCCTACTTACCTTTTCAACAGCCTATGACATTGATCAATTGCCGCAGTATCAGCATCATCATCTATACGACAGCTTCAATCAGCTGGATATTATTCTCAGAGATTTACTCGATACAATTATTTCGAATCGATATATCAGTATCAGCTTAAAAGAAACTCGCCCATCCTATTGGTTTGGCAGTCTGGAGACCGATAAGATCAGTCACAATACGCGGTTATATCTTGCTGTATCAAGTAGTGTTATGCCTGCACATGACTTGATTGCCTATGTTCCGATCCGTTTTAAAATTGGTAGTACTATAGATGTAGAACAACGCGTGGTTGCAGCTTTACCGGCTGTACCCGTTCAGCATCTCATGCAGGTGCCTACTGCAATTCCGGTACGTTCCGGCGTTCATTATTTTGAGATTGAACCCAATAATGAACTGTATCAGCGCATGCTGGATTCAGAATCGATTTGTGTTTATATCCCGAATGGCTTTCAGGATATCGCGATTGAACTTATTGCTGTCATGGATGGATAAAAATATTAATGAATACAATCTCTAACACTCCTCTTTCACTCTTTGATGGCGATCAAATCGGAGTAGATTATACAGCCATGCAACCTGTAGAAACCTACCCTACCTCTACGAATAGTCTGGTAGATTTACTGCATGACGGCTTCTATATTGTTTTCCTGTTAAAAAATCACTATGTCCCTGTAAATATAGAGTCTTTCCGTGAAAAAATTCTGGAGATGTTGAAAAGTTTTGAACATCAGGCACGCCAGATGCAATTTTCAGCTGAAGATATTCAAGATGCAAAATATGCCTATTGCGCTTTAATAGATGAAACAATTGTCACCCAACAGGATGAGCGATTTTTTGATCTGCAAAATTCCTGGATGATCAGTCCCTTGCAGTTAAGCCTTTTTGGTTCACAACTTGCAGGTTATCGCTTCTTTGAATATCTGGAAGAAATACGCCATAAAGATAAGCAACGTCTGGCAGTATTAGAGGTATATCATTATTGCCTTTTATTGGGCTTCCATGGAAAATATCGAATTGAATCTATTGAGCATTTAAATAGTCTGATTGCTCGTATCGGAGATCAGATTGATTATCTCAAGTGTAAAAAAGTTGCTTTTTCTCCTTTTTCAGCAATTCCAGATCAAATCCGACATATTATCCATCGTGAATTACCATTTTTCTGGATTCTGATATTTTTATTATTATTTGCCGTGATCAGCTTTGTGGTTTTTAAATATGCCTTGTCAACAGAACAAGCTGCTGTTTTTTCTCAATATCAAAATTTGATTAGCGCGCCTGCTGAACAAGCCCATATTACGATTCATTTACCCTAACTCAATTTTCAAATAAATATGATGGACACTTATAAAAATAAAGACTTAAAAAATGACGCCGTTGGAAAATTTATATCGATGAATAAAAAAAAAATTTTGAATTATTATTAGATCAATCATTCAACTGATGATTTTGATTATATTGAGCAGCTTTATTCTATTAAGCTTAGCTATGTTAGCCTTGCTGTCTTACGAGTTTCGATTAAGAATACAGGATTTTTTTCTTGATTTGATTTCACAAAGCAAACAACAATTTTCTCAAGCAAAACAGTTTGTTCAGAAATTTCATCAGGCGGCATCGCCTGAGCATCTTCAGTCTGAATGGTATTTGCAGCAATGGTGGATTTTGATTTCAGGATTTAGCTTATTTGCCAGTATTTTAATGTTCGCTTTCACTCAGCCACTTACTGCAAGTAGGTTTGAAGCTGAATATTTAAGGAAAGTTGATCCACAGATTTATGCATTATTGGATGGGCAAATATTAACAGCTCCAACTGAAGTTGATGAACAGCTTATTATCGAAGCCTTACAAGAAGAATCTTTAGCAAATCATTCTGTAATTTCAGCGCAAAGCCTTAATCTGAATATTGAAGACATTCATATAAATCCAAATATCAGCACAGCAGACCGTAAATGGCATAAGATGAATCCGCGATTTAAACAGCGCTTACTGATGGTTTTTAAAATTATGCGCGAACAGCATGGTTATGAGCTGGTTTTACTCGAAGGTTATCGAAGTCCGGAAAGGCAAAACTCTTTGGCGACCAACAGTAATATTACCAAGGCCAAAGGCTTTCAAAGTTATCATCAGTTTGGTCTGGCCGCGGATATTGCCTTTAAGCGGAATGGCAAGGTGGTGATTAGTGAACGTGATCCATGTGCCATGCGTGGTTATGAACTGTTTGGCCAGATTGCAGAATCGGTGGGTTTAACCTGGGGCGGTCGCTGGAAATCCATTAAAGATTTTGGACATACTGAATATCGTATGCCCGGTTTAAAGAAAACAGCTGAAATGGCGCATCAACTCATTCATGAAGGACAATTACAGACTCAAACATTTCAGCCTTGAGTGCGAAATCGTAAATTAATTTAGAAAAGTCTGCATATGTTTAATGACTTCATCTGGCTTTTCACCATGCAGCCAATGTCCTGTATTTTCAATGCATTCAATTTTCGCCTGAGAAAATTGTTCATTGATTGCCGCAAAATGTTCAGGTTTTGAGATATAAAAAGAATTACCGCCACGAAGAAATAAAGCTGGCTGATTAATTTTTTCGACCTTTTCCCAATCCATAATATCTGGATAATGATCAAATAAAGCCTGAACATTAAAGAGCCACTGCCCTTTATTAAAGGATTTTAATAAAAACTGAATTACCATTTCTTCATCAATGTATTCACGCATAATTTTTGCTGCCTCAAGTCGTGAAGCAACATTTGCTTGCTGCACCGCAAATAAAGCTTTAAAAATCTCAGTATGATGACTCTCATGATATTGGATTGGTGTAATATCCAGGACGACCAACCTTTCAGTTTGTACACGGGCTAAATCAGCCAATTTCATGGCAATTTTCCCACCCATGGAATGCCCTACTACTACGAACTTTTGAATATTTAAACTGGATAAAGTTTCTAGGACATCTTCAGCCATAAGCTGATAATTTAAGTCTGAACTATGAGCAGAAAGACCATGATTGCATACATCAAGTTGGATCACGGTTCTTTGCTCAGAAAAATATCGAGCTAGTACGCCTAAATTACTTAAACTACCGAATAAACCATGAATGAAGACCATTGGAGATAGTACTGACGTTTCGTGGTGTTGAAGTTGATAATTTAGGATCATTTGAGAATTCCATGATTTCTTTGTTTAAGTGTTTATAGTGGGTTTATATTTGGAATTAATCAATTGCGAAATTTTTAAATATAAAATCCTGCTTAGGCTATTTTATGGGGATATATTTTGCTTAGGCTAAATAATTCATAAACGAATCATAAGTATTTAAAATTACGATTTTAGATCTGGATGGATATTTGGCTATCTATAAATATGAAAGAAGATGGTTGAGTTGTGGTGCAGACTAAATAAAATTAATGAAAATCTTAAAACTGGGATTTAATAACATGTAAACCACTTTTAGGTCAGAGTGTTTCTTAAACTAACTCGCTGTTATTACCCAAATAGACTGAGGTAATTTTGAAAATATTGTTTTTAATTATTCATTGCTTATTATTTATCAAAAAATGACTATTCATAAGTAGCTTATTAATCCACTTGATTCTGTTTAGAGTAATACGTCTTAAGTCCAAATGAGTTACAGGTAGTAAACATCAGCATTATAAATTTCCCCTCTCTCCCTTTCTTGAGAAAGTTGTTAAACTTATGTGTTGCTTAGGCTATTTTTAGCATCTTAAGATATTCAAGTTATTAGCTTAAATATAAACGTGCAATCACGCTATCCTACTTAAATTATCCTGTTCAAGAAATTACATCACGTATATAAGACATTTTCAGAAAATTATAAAAATCCAGATTATTCATTTATTCTTATCAATATATTTGACTACCGCTGATATATCCCCGGGATATGAGGTATTTACATCAAAATAAATTTAAATTAACTTAACATTTTCTTTATTAAATGATATTCGGGAGATGGTCTTTCAGGTTTTAATATCTATAAAATTTGATTGTAAAACAGACTTATTTATTTTTAGTCTACTGCGAAAAACGTTCGAGAATGAAAAGTATTTTATAATTTATTCTACATCCCTATTTTTACAAAATACGTTTGTAGTCATTCCAGATTGAGTCAAACTTTGATCCTGCCGCTCAAGAAAGTTTTTGGCAATCATAGCCATCGTGGGCGCCATATCCAGACTGCTGTTTTCTTCGGACACCTTTTGAATATCCTGATAGGCTTTCAGTCGTTTGCAGAAAGCCTGACGTTGAGTTTGTGCATCTGCCTTTTGATCATCTTCATCTAAAATGTATTTGGTTTCATTCACGATTTTAGTCTGTGCTGAAATAAACTGGTCATAGGCACTTTGTGAAAGCCGCTGTGCGAAGACCACGCTACTCAGTCCTAATAATAATCCAGCACAAATGAAAGATGATTTTTTTAGCATTTAAATTTCTTCTTTCCAGACATCTTCATAATCATCGGCATCAATCATGAAACGAAAACCTGTTTCCAGAGCCAGATACGGTAAAACTTCTGGTGCGATGTCCTGTAATTCACGTACTGTCATGGTTTCAAAAGCCTCTTCACTTGAAGGCTCTCCGCCATAAATGTACCAGCTGATATTTTCATCTGTTTCAGGCTTTTTACGGATGCCGACAATCGGATCCTGTTTTAAGGTATGTACGGCCACCGCAACAACATCATCCCCCGTGACTTCAACATAAGCCGAGCCTACTTCTTCACAAAGTAGCTTTTGCTCTGCGATCAGTTCTTGTAAAGGTGATAGGTTTTGCGTGTTTTTCGACATTCGGTCTTACTCATCAATTTTCATTAGCGCGCTATTTTAACTTAATTTTAATGAAGCTGATTGGGATTTCATCGAGATCTAAAAAATATCTGCCCTTAAACCGTGTTAAGCGCAGATATGGATCTCAACTTATTGGAAGACTTTAAAGCGCTCTTCATCCGCGAGATAATCTTTGGCACGTGGCTCGCCTTCTATCGAACCAAATACCAACTGTGCACGCAACTTCCAGTTCGATGGAATGTCCCATTCCGCATGTACCTGTTCATCCACGATCGGATTGTAGTGCTGCAATGATGCGCCCAGACCTTCTGTATGCAATGCTGTCCAGGTTGCAAATTGTGCGATCGCAGTCGAATGCTCTGCCCAGATTGGGAAGTTATCAGCATAAGATGGGAATTGTTCCTGTAAGCCTTGTACGACTGTGTGATCTTCAAAAAATAAAACGGTACCTAGCCCTGCCGCAAAACTTGCCATTTTTGCTGTGGTTTTTGCAGCGCTTTCTTCATCTTTGGCATAGCTTTTTAATTTGTCTGCCACAAAGCCCCAAAACTTTTCATGTTCTGAATTGAATAAAATGACGGCGCGTGAAGACTGAGAATTGAAAGAAGATGGGCTTTGTTTAATTGCAGTCTGAATCAAATCAGTTAGACGCTCAGGAGATTGTTCAACATTCTTGGCAATGGCATAAATAGTACGGCGTTTAGTAATTAAATCTAAAAACTGATTCGACATTTTTGAAAATCCTGGGATATATCTTCGGGAAAATTTGAACCTTCATCTATTTTTGTGAAGGATAGCTAATCAATTAAGCTTTTACTCATCTTGAGATAAAGCCTTTATACCTTAAAAAATAATAGACTGAATTACTAGGCTATTTAATTGATATTTTTATATATTTTTTAGCTAAAAATGATTATTTTCATCTATTTTTTGAACATTCGTTAAAACTACTGCCCTATGATAGAGCCTGGTGCTAAACGATGGTTCAACACGCGCTATTATTGATCAAAATTTTAAGAATGAAAAAGTTCAATGACCATATTTAATATTGCTTAGGCTATTTAAAGAGATCATGCATCATGAAATAAATCTCATATTGCAGATAAAATTAATCCCCCCCAACTGGAGGATTAATTTTATAAATAAAAGCTAAAAACCTAGTTTAAAACTTTGCATTTAAAACCTGAGCAGATACTTTAGTTTTCCATAGCTCGCGTAAAATCGGTAAATAGAATTTCTCACCGAGTTCAACCAGCTCTGCATCAATCAGTGCATGCATCTCGTGCATAAACAGATAATCCAGTTCAACTGTGGTCAGTTTAGTCTGCTGCTTTTGATAGTCTTTGCGTTTCTGTTGGGCTTGTTTAACCAGACGATCCGCAAATGCTTTATGTTTAAACTGGGTAATTGCTTTTAAACGCAGTTCGATAATACCCCATCCTGTTAAAAACATCTGGAAGGTCTCAAAATCATCGCTGGTCGATTCCCAAGACATTTCTTCCAGATTTTCATTATCCGGAAGCACAGGTAAAAGAAGTTCCATCACACTTGGGAAAATCTTTTTAAAATTCAGAATAAATTTAACAGGATGCTCACCTGGATAATCCTTGAATTGCACCTTTCTTTGAACATCTGTTAAATAAATATCAAGCATAAAACAATCATCAGTGGTTAATCTCATCTAGCACTATTGTACGCAACTCTGCCTGAGATAAAAACCACTGCTGACTATTCCATGATAAAACAGGCGTAAAGATTGAAAATAAAAGTGCTCCGGCCCTTATTTAGCATTCGGTGAGACCATCTGTTCAGGACGCACCACTTCATCAAACTGTTCAGCGGTGACTAAACCCAGTTCAACAGCCACCTGTTTTAAGGTTTTTCCTTCCTTATAAGCTGTTTTGGCAACCTTGGCTGCATTCTCATAACCAATGACCGGATTCAATGCCGTGACCAGCATTAAAGAATCATGCAGGAAATGTTCAATTTTCTCATGATTCGGCTCAATGCCTACGGCGCAATGATCATTAAAACTGTTACACGCATCGCCTAAAAGCTGGATGGATTGCAACAGATTATAGGCAATGACCGGCATAAATACATTCAGTTCAAAGTTACCTGATGCACCTGCCACGTTAATGGTGGTGTCATTTCCGAGAACTTGCGCGACCACCATCGTCATCGCTTCACTTTGCGTCGGGTTCACCTTACCCGGCATGATGCTAGAACCCGGTTCATTTTCAGGTATACGCAATTCACCAAAACCACAACGTGGCCCGCTGGCCAGCCAACGAATATCATTGGCAATCTTATTCAGACTAACCGCTAAAGTCTTTAATGCACCAGACGTGAATACCGCAGCATCACGACCTGCCAACGCTTCAAATTTGTTTGGCGCAGTCACAAATGGCAATCCAGTTAACTGTCCCAGAACTTTAGCAGACTGAACAGCATAATCAGGATGAGCATTTAGACCGGTACCAACCGCTGTACCGCCTAATGGCAATTCATAGAGTCCGACCAATGCCTGTTCTAGACGAAGAAGCCCATGATCTAGCTGAGAGACATAACCGCTGAATTCCTGCCCCAAAGTTAAAGGCGTAGCATCTTGTAGATGTGTCCGACCAATTTTTACAATATCGGCAAAATCCTGAGATTTGGCATATAAGGTATCGCGTAAACGTGTGACAGCCGGAATTAAAAGTTCATTAATCTGCAAGCTCGCAGCCACATGAATCGCAGTTGGAAATGAATCATTGGTAGATTGGGCACGATTGACATGATCATTTGGATGAACCGGTTTTTGTGCCCCTAAATGATTGCCCAATTTCTGGTTGGCAATATTGGCAATCACCTCATTACAGTTCATATTGCTTTGTGTACCTGAACCAGTTTGCCAGACTACCAGTGGAAATTGACTGTCCCATTTCCCGCTGATGACTTCATCTGCCGCATCTACAATGTAGCATGACAGTTCTTGGGAAATCTGGTTCAGCTCGGCATTGGTTAAGGCCGCAGCTTTTTTGACGAGTCCCATGGCACGAATCATTGGCCGTGGCAAACGCTCATTTCCAATTTTAAAATTTTGCAAGCTACGCTGAGTCTGAGCGCCCCATAAAGCCTCGCTCGGTACAGTCACTTCTCCCATCGTGTCATGTTCAATACGTGTTTGCATGTTCAACCTCAATTCTTCTTGCCTGTTACTAATCTTAGGAATTTCAATATGAATGATTTAATCTATTGATTTAAAGTAATCGATTACAGCAACCATGTAAATGATAATTATTATCAAATATAAACTAAATACTCTTAATTACTGCCCTCTGAGCATATTCTGATAAAACAACCATTCATCCTCAAGCATCTTTCTGAGTGATCGCTGAGGTTGCCAATGCAGGATATTTCGCGCTTTTTCGATGTTCGCCCCCAATTGATCCATTTCCGCATGTGGATATGGCAAAGCATCCATGGTTTTGATTGCAGACTGAGTCACTTCAGCCAGTTGATCTAGCAAATCCTGTATGGAAATCAATTCACCGGCAATATTAAAAGCTTCACATTTTAATTCCTGCTGTTGTGACAGCCATTGCAAAGACTTGATCACGGCATCACAACAGTCTGCGACATGCAGAAAACTGCGTTCTACTGTGCCATCCTCAGTATGGGCCTGACGGCGTAATTCTAGATATTCACGTTGCTGTGCAGCGACCTGCATCGCCAAAGGCAAAATATTTTTCGGTAAAGGTGGTACTGCTTCCCCCAGCACACCGTGTTCAAAGGCGCCGGCGATATTGGACAGACGCAGGATCGCAATCCGCCATTCATTATCAGTTTTGGCAGTATCCCGGATAATTTCCTCAACCATCTGTTGCGATTTGATATAGGGATTCGGATAGGTATAGTTAAAAGGCAGATCTTCGCTTAAATCTGTGCCAGATTGTCCATATACCGCCAGACTGGATAAATGTACCAGATGACGCACGCCGGTACGCTGCATGGCACGCATGAGACTCATAATACAGCTAACATTATCATTATAATATTCAAGTGGTTTTAATACTGATTCTTCCAGTGATTTAAAACTTGCGGTATGCACCACAGCCTGAATCGAATGCTGCTCAAAGACTTTGTTCAATGCTGGCGTATTGCGAATATCAATTTTGATAAAAGGTACATACATACCAGAAATAAATTCGAGGCGCTCCAGAGTCTGTAAGTTAGCATTGGCCAAATTATCGACCACAATGACCTCTAGTCCTTGTGCTAACAGACTTAAAGCAATATGTGAGCCTAAAAAGCCTAATCCACCCGTCACTAAAATCATTTATACTACCTACTTTCTGATGAAGCCAAGATCAATCTGTTGCTATTGATCAAGCCTGTAGTGAATTTCGATGAGCACCTTAATTCTTGTTACCTCCGCACCGACTTCCATTTATGCCTGGCATGCCCTGGGTTTGGCTCAGGCCTTGCAAGATAAACAGGAAGCATTCCGTGTATTCTTCTATCAGGACGGCGTATCGGTCGCAAATGCACTGCAATGGGTACCCGACGATCAACGTCATCTTACACATGCATGGCAAGCGCTACAGATTCGCCTCCCGGTCTGTGTAAGTGCAGCATTGGCACGTGGCATTACAGATCCGGACAATGCTCAACGTCACAATATTCAGCAGCATAATCTGGCAGATGCCTTTGAATTGGTCGGTTTAGGTGAACTTGCCGATGCTGTTCAATCCTCACAACGTCTCATTCAATTCTAGATGTTTCATTTTTTAGAATGTGTTGCTTTTCCAAGGAATCTTGTGTGAAATCTGTACTTGTTATATTAACCCAAGCCAATCTGACCAGTCTGCAGGTGCATGAAAGCCTATCGGCTACGATGGTCCTAGCAACTTTTGGCGCAGAAGTTAAAGTCCTGCTACAAAGTGCTGCCCTCAGTTTGCTGCATTCAGACCTGCAATTTGACCAGGTGCATCATGCATTCAAACTAGCATCAAATATGGTCGACAGTTTCGAGTTTTATGATCTCACTCCGATTCTGATTGAGCAGAAAAACCAGCATTCCCCATTTGTGACACAGAGCGAACAAGAAATCGAATTTATTGAGCTTAATTCTGAATTTATTCAAAGCTTTGATCATGTGCTGTATTGGTAAGGAATAAGGATATACAAATGTCAAATCATACACTTTACCTGATCCAGTCCAGCTATTCGGCAACAGCGCAGATCCTAGAGCAACTGGCTCAAACTTATACAATGGGTGATCAGGTCGTGCTGATGGGTGAAGCGGTTTTGCTACTAGAGCATTCATTTCTTCAAAGCTTGCCGAAAATTCACATACTGAAAAATGATGCGGAGTTATTAGTACAGCCTTTGCCTGATCAGATAAAGCTTTTGAATTATGCGGATTTTGCAGATCTTTGCCTCGAGTTTAATCGCTGCATTTCAATGAAATAATAAATGAGTTAGATATGAATTTAGAATTGGATCAAGATGGCCATCTGGTTGACTATACCATCTGGAATGAAGAAGTCGCTCAAGTGCTGGCCGATAGTCTGGAACTGAGCTTAACTCCTTGGCATTTTGAAATTCTGCAAGCGGTACGTCAGTTCTATCAGCAGTTTGGTCATTCACCAGCAACACGACCACTGATTAAATTTTTAATGAAAACTGTCAGTGCCGATATCAATAATGCCATGCTTCAGGAAAAGTTTAATACTGGTCTGGTGGCCCGTCACTTAAGCCGTTTGGCTGGTGTACCCAAGCCTGCGAACTGTTTATAAAGATACTTAGCTTTTTAAAGTATGTATTTAAAGGCCCAAATCATATTTTGGGCTTTTTTATGAGAGCAATTTTTAGGCTTAGAATAATGAAAGATGCATCTGGATCTAATTTTTCAAATTCGAGTTTGTTCTAATACTCGCAATGCCCGATGCAATTCATGATCCATTTCAGGCAGAACCTTAATCAGAAAATCAATTTGTGCTTTCGCTTCGGCCTTGCTCACCAGTTGGGCCTCTACCAGTTTTTGCTGCTGAGTGATCAACAAACTGACTTGGTGAGGATCTGGTCGTTGTCCCTCACTTAAAGCGTTAATGATCTGAGTAAAGTCCAGATATAACTGTTCTTGTTGCTTTGATAATTCGCTTTGCTTTGCAACCGTATCATTCTGTTCCTTATTCGTAGTTTGACTATTCTCAGGAGAGTTAACAGATATATAGCTTGCCGATTTTTCAGCTGGCAGGACCGGATCAGAATGGGTCTGATCAGTAAAATTCGTCCGATAGATTTCTTGTCGTACCTGATAGCCAATACCGACTAAAGTCCCAAACAATAGCAATCCGAGTATTACATAGAACAGAATTGTTTTATCATTCATTTTTATGTCCTCAGCTAAAGAAAGACAGCCTTTATCAAAAAGCTGTCTTTTTCGCTCATCGACGATTGACTACGGCGTTGACCAGTCTGCTGGTGCATATCCAATCCGGACGCGTTGTGGATGATTTCCTACCGGCACACTCAGCACTTTATTGCCTGTGGCAAAATCAATCACTGTGACTACATCTGTTTCACTTTCTGAAATTACACAGCTACGACCATCCGGGCTTCGCGTTGCCCAATAAGGTTTACCTGCAGAAATCAGTTTCCCGGCTGTCAGTGTTTTGCGATCTACAATCGTAGCGTAGTTATCCATCGTACCGGCGACACAGAGCTTTTCACCATCCGCACTGATTGATAGGCCATGATGGCGTGAATCATTCACCCATTTGGTTCGGTCTTTCGGGATACTGTCACTGCCAGGGAGCTGTCCGATCCGGCTAATCTTGTTCTGATTCAGATCGTACTCAATCAGCCCATTAAAAAATGAAACCTGGGCATACAGTTTGGTTTCATCCTTGCTAAATACCATTGGTCGTACTGAGTTGGATAAATCTTTACGACCAAATGCATCAAGTGCAGGTCTGAAATCGATTTTTCTTAGCACCTGATGCGTATTGGCATCTGCGATAGTGATAAAACGCTTACCTTTAGTAAAGTCTTGCCACTGTGCATCCATCGAGGTTTCCACATTGCCGATGGCAGAGTTCAGGATCTTGTTGCCGCCATCGAAGTAAATATTTTCATGCGGTTTGTCGCCAGTGCTGAAACGGCCTAATTCCTTACCGGTATGGATATCCAGTACATGCACCACATTCCCTGAAGATGCAGAAACAGCAACCCGTTGTCCATCTGGTGATACCGCCATATGATCGGCACGGAAACCTTCGACTGACGTCCGCCAGTTAATCTTGCCGGTTTTGATATTAATTGATACCACATCGGCGAAACTTGGGCGTGATGCAACGACTGACTGTCCATCTGGTGTCGAGTACATATCATCCACCAGCTGGTCATTGCCTTCACCGGCTGTAGCCTGAATGTAAGTATAAGCAATCAGTTTGATTGGATTCAGGTGAATTTCTTTAAGGCGCTCTTTCCGGTCAGGAATCATGTTAATGACGCCAATTTTGCCAAAATCACCCGATGGACGAATCACGGTTACCGTGCCATCCCAGTTATTTCCGACAAAGAAAACCTGCTGTGAATTGGCAGGTGCAGCTGAAGGTGCAGAAGCGGCCTGTACACTCGGCAACGCAGATAGAATCACCATCGCAGATAATGTCAGACAGAACCGTGGCCATTTTTTATTTTGAATTTGCATCCATTATGCTCCGCATCATAATTTATATTTTTGTTTTCATTCCTTGTTGTGTACACAGTCCGGCTGTGTTTTAACTTATCTAATATACAAACGTATAAAATGATTTACTGTTATTTCCGACCAAAAAAATATGCAGCTATTTTAAATCTATCACTTCAGGTTCTATAAATTTAGGTGATCATCGTGCTTCGATCTTATGTATCCAGCACATCGACAAACTGTGCATTGAGCACTTTGGCAAGATCAGCCGGCTTTAATCCAATATCCAAGCCTCTTTTACCGCCACTGACATAGATCTTATCCAACTGTTCTGCGGTGGCATCAATCACCGTTTTTAATCGTTTCTTTTGACCAATGGGACTGATTCCGCCAACCAGATAGCCGGTCAAGCGTTCTGCATGTTTAGGATCTGCCATCTGGAGTTTTTTGCATCCTACGGCCTGGGCTACTTTTTTCAGATTGAGTTGATGATGTACCGGCAATATAGCAACAAAATACTGTTTATCATCCGTGACTAATAAAGTTTTAAAGACTTCTTCCACCGAAAGCCCTAATTTTTCAGCAGCTTCTAGCCCGAAACTTTTGGCATTGGCATCATGTTCATATTCATGAATGCTGTATTCGATTTTATTGGCTTTTAATAGTTTGCATGCAGGGGTCATAGAAAGTCTTGTTTGAGATGGATCGCATGATTATATAAAGATTAGCTCAAGAAGTTAATTTAGATGAGGCAACTATAGAGCAAATTTTACTTTAAGCTCGTATTCCGCTTCAATCAGGCCTATTTAGTTCAATCATTACGCTCTTCAATACTTTTAAACTTTTCTTGAAAAGATGATGGTGCGCAAAATTGCAACAAATGTATGCGTTTTTGCCACTATCTAAGCGTTAGGCAATTAATGGCTTCACTATATAGAAGACTTGAAGATGAACACATTCGTCACTTCGCCCATCTATACACATGAAGCATATAGGTCGAGCGTTTTAGCTTAAACCTGCTGAGATTCAACCTTTATATCTGGAAGATGAAGTACATTCTTGTGCAGTGTCTGTCATGAATACTTGAATTGAAAGTGATGTAACTAATTCCAATCTATTGGAAAAACAGACCTAGAAAAATCCAAGTAAAATAAGAGAAAACATCATTAACATATTGTCTTATCTTATATTTTTAAATTTTCATCACGTTTTGAGAATCGGTCGATAGCTTATATATAAAGAGGATAATCAGCACAACTCTAAAGTCAGAATGTAAAGAGTTTTCTATGCTCTAGAAGTCGAACATTGCGGTAAAATCAGCCAGACAACTCTTGCTCAAAACTAAAAATATCACTAAAAGGAAGAATTTAGCGTTAACATGAAGATACAGTTACATAAAGGATATTAACTGTTTTTGCCAATTGGGTTTACAATGAAAATAATCTGAATACCCAGCGAATTGTAATTTTTTAACATTGCCAAATCTCTGCAAAGTTTTCATTATAGCGCCACTGTTTGCTATATGCTTTCTACGTTAATTCAAAGAAATTATAAATAGTAATGTAGAAAATCATGCAATAATAAGCAGAGTTTGCAGACATCTTGCAAACAAACCCCGATACTTTTTAATTGGAGCATGCTGGATGAGTTCGACCATTTTGGTTATTCATGGACCGAATTTAAACTTGCTTGGGAAGCGCGAACCGGAAGTTTATGGTCACCTTAGTCTTGACGATATTAACCAGCAACTGATTACTCAGGCTCAAAAGGCCACATTACAACTCGAAACGTTCCAAAGCAACTGGGAAGGTGCCATTGTTGACCGAATTCATCAAGCTCAGCAAGACGGCGTTCAATATATCATTATTAATCCGGCAGCATTGACTCATACCTCTGTTGCGGTTCGCGATGCCCTTCTTGGCGTTGCCATTCCTTTCATTGAAGTCCATCTGTCTAATGTGCATGCACGTGAGGCATTCCGACATCATTCGTACTTGTCCGATAAAGCCATCGGCGTGATTTGTGGTCTAGGTGCAAAAGGCTATGCTGCTGCCCTCGACTATATCATTGAAAAAATACAACCTTCTACACAATCTTAATTAGGAATACTGTCTCATGGATATCCGTAAAATCAAGAAACTCATCGACTTGATGATTGAATCTGACTTACAGGCGATCGAAGTTAAAGAAGGCGATCAGTCGATTGCATTAACTCGTCGTAATCCAGTGGTTGCAGCAGCTGTTCCTGCGATGCCTGCACCAGCAGCCGAAGCGCCAGCAGCAAAATCTCCTCGCGGTTCAGTTGAGACTTCGCCAATGGTCGGCGTGTTCTATGCAGCACCAAGCCCGGGTGAACCGACATTTGTTAAAGTTGGCCAGACTGTTTCTGCAGGCGATACGCTCGGTATTATCGAAGCAATGAAAATCATGAACCCGATTGAAGCAACTCAAAGCGGTGTGATTGAAGAAATTCTGGTGAAAAATGGTGAAGTGATTCAATTCGGTCAACCACTTTTCCGCTACCGCGCTTAATCACCCCGGGGATTTATAATGTTGCAAAAAGTTTTAATTGCAAACCGTGGTGAAATTGCGTTACGCATCACCCGTGCTTGCAGAACTTTAGGGATCAAAACTGTAGGTGTCTATTCTGACGCAGACAAGGACCTGATGCATTTACGTTTCTGTGATGAAGCAGTATGTATCGGCCCTGGTGCGAGCAGTGACAGCTACCTGAATATTCCTGCGATTATTACAGCTGCTGAAATTACCGGCGCAGATGCCATCCATCCTGGTTATGGATTCCTCGCTGAAAATGCAGAGTTTGCAGAAATCGTGGAAAATTCTGGTTTTATCTTTATTGGTCCACGTCCGGAACATATCCGTTTAATGGGGAACAAGGTTTCTGCCATTATTGCCATGAAAAAAGCGGGTGTACCAACAGTACCAGGCTGCGACCATGCCGTAACGATTCACAATGCCATGGCTGAAGCGAAAGAGATCGGTTTTCCACTGATTGTAAAAGCTGCTTCTGGTGGTGGTGGTCGTGGTATGCGTATCGTAGAAAATGTCGATACCCTGCTTGAATCTGTTCAGGCTGCACAGCGTGATGCGGAAATGTGGTTTGGTGATGATACGGTGTATATGGAACGTTTCCTGCAAAAGCCACGTCATGTCGAAGTGCAAGTACTGGCTGATGGTAATGGCCATGCGATTCATCTGTATGATCGTGATTGTTCACTACAGCGTCGCCATCAAAAAGTACTGGAAGAAGCGCCAGCACCGAACTTACCAGAGCAAGCACGTGCTGATATTCTAGAAGCCTGTGTGAATGCATGTAAGCTGATGCAATATCGTGGTGCAGGTACATTCGAATTCCTGTTTGAAGATGATGAGTTCTTCTTCATTGAAATGAATACGCGTGTTCAGGTTGAGCATCCGGTGACTGAAATGGTCACGGGGATCGATATTATCGAACAGCAATTGCGTATTGCTGGCGGCTTAGGTCTCGATATTCAGCAAGAAGACGTCAAGGTTTTAGGACATGCGATTGAATGCCGTATTAACGCAGAAGATCCATCGACCTTCCTGCCTTCACCAGGCAAGATTGACAACTTCTATGCACCAGGCGGCGCAGGTATCCGTTTAGATTCGCATGTTTATCCAGGCTACAGCATTCCACCGTATTATGATTCGATGATTGCCAAACTGATTTCGCATGGTAAGGATCGTGAGACGTCTATTTCTCGAATGAGAAATGCTTTGGAAGAAATAATTTTGACTGGCGTTAAAACCAATATTCCTTTGCATAAAGATTTAATCCTTCAGGATAAAAACTTCTGCAAACAGGCAATGGATATTCATTACCTAGAAAAGCATTTGTTAAAGCAGCTTGAAGGTGCTGAAGACAAAGCTTAAATCAAAGCTCATAAAAAAACCGCTGTCATTCAGCGGTTTTTTTATTGTTTGCAATTTAAGGCAATACGCGTCTGAGCACAGCAAAACATTGCTCGGCTTTTTCATTGGCGCAGAAGTTAATGGTATAAGGGTTTTGCCATTTCACAAAATACTGCGAAATTTCACCAGACTGATCCACTTGATTGCCTGAACAGTCTTTTTCATTATTGTCGTATTTTACTTGCAGAATCAGCGCTGGAATCTGCTGCGAAGGATCCTGTGCCGGCGGATAGTCATACAGCCCTGACGTCCACTCGTCGCCACTTTTAATCACCACATTATTATTGCCTTTAAAATTATAATATTCGATACATTTTTTATTATTCGGGATTTCCATTCCCCACAATCCGACAATTTCCGGACGGGTTTTCACAGTAAATGTATTTGGGATTTCAGCAGCTTTAGCAGGAGCATTTGCTGGTTTTTTATTTTCTGTCGCCATTAGCCAAGGTGAGCTCATGAGTAAGATAAGGCTAAGACATATTTTTTTCATATTTACCGGCATCTTGTTAACAATTGATTCTAAATTATCATATTTTTTGGGATCGTGTCCCGCTCTAACGCAATTTCAATACAGAGTCAGAAATTATTTATCACATTGTTTAAAAAGATGGATTTCCTTTCTGACTTTTTTTGTATATATTTCGTATATAAGAATCTTAATAGTTCGTATTAATAACAGATTAATCAAACAATAAAATTATATTTTGGGTCAAACTTAGTTGCTGAACAAAGTGATCATTCACACTTAAAAATTTGAATAGGATTTTAAATTTGCAATTAGCTCGAATAACAGAACAACAATTAAATCATCAAACCTATGCTTATTTTGTCATTGTTTTCGCTGTTTTAGTCTGTTGTTTTATTGGGATCGCAACCAGACCGATTGAGTACCTGGCCTTATTGTGGCCGGCCAATGCTGCCTTGTTAGCCCTGTTCTTACGCTTTCCACATTTAAATAATATGGGAGGTTGGCTCGGTGCATTCAGTGCTTTTATGTTTGCAGATCTGGTCACCGGGAACAGCCTATTACAAAGCCTGTTTCTTACCCTGTCTAATCTGATCAGTACTATTGTCTCGATATTTTTTATTCGATATTTCAAGATTAATTACAAATACTATAATACCGGTTATACCTTCGTTCATTTATTTGGCATCTTCGCTTTTGCCGGCTGTCTGGCCAGTGCGGCTTTTGCAGTTCTCACCTTGCCCAATCTACCCAATTCATTCATGACCAAAGAAAATTTATGGATTGATTTTGGTCTGTGGTGGACCGGTGAAATGGTGAATTATATTGTGTTTCTCCCTTTAATCTTGGCATTCCCAAGAATAAAAGATATGCAATACTTATTTAAAAACCGTCGTCAAAAACGTAATTACTTCAGCTATTTTTTACCTGCATCTTCAGTCGTGGCCTGTCTCATCATTACCAATATTTTTGCAGGCCCGGGCGCAATGCTCTACCCTCTGGCTGCACTGATCTGGGCTGCATTGACCTATCGTCTGTTTACTATGACCATGATCAACGCTTTTGTGATTATCCTGACCTATTACAGCCTGACGCAATTTTACGCCACCAATCACACCATCCTGGCAGATTCTACGATTTATATTTCACTCCGGATCGGGCTGTTTATGCTGGCCTTATCTCCGCTCATCCTGTGTATTATCAGCCAAAACCGCAATGAGCTGTTTAAACGGGTCTTGTATCTGGCCAATCACGACAGTCTGACCCGCACCATGAATCGTCATTTTTTCTTTCAAAAAGGTGAATATTTACTGCAATATGCCAAGACGATGGAATTTTCAGTGATCATGCTGGATATTGATTATTTCAAACGCCTGAACGATCATTTTGGCCATCATGTCGGTGATAAAGTCTTGCAACACTTTGCGCAGATTGTACGTAACAATTTGCGTGCACAAGATCTGTTTGCACGGATTGGTGGAGAAGAATTTGTACTGCTACTCTGGAATACCGAACCATCAGAAGCACGTCTTATTGCAGAACGGATTCGTGATCTAGTGGAAAAAACCCCGATGCATCAATCAGATGGCTCGTCCCTGTATATTACCGTGAGTGTGGGCATCACCCATCAAAATGAACCCAACTCCCAAGATCTGCAAAACCTGATTAATATTGCAGACCAAGCCCTATATCAGGCCAAACATCGTGGGCGCAATCAGGTGGTGCTTGCATCTTGAGCCCAAATCATCTACAACCTTGAAACAGCATTAATGCTAGGGAATGGCAATGAAATTTGAAGAATATCTGCAATATGACGGCTTAGGACTCGCTGAACTGGTCGCCAATAAACACGTACATTCAAGTGAACTTTTATCTGCTGCCTTAGAACGTAGTTCCATTGCCAATCCCGAGCTGAATGCAATTATTATTCCGATGCATGAGCATGCATTGAAACGGAGCCAGCAAAATCTGTCCGGACCTTTTGCCGGTGTGCCTTTTCTGGTTAAAGACCTGTTTCAGGAATATGCCGGTTATCCGACTTATTATGGCTGTCAGGGCTTAAAACGGATCGGTTATATTGCCGAAACCAATGCCGAGATTGTCAATCGCTGGGAAAAAGCCGGGATTGTGACTTTTGGACGTACCAATACCCCTGAATTTGGCATTAAAGGGATTACTGAACCGGATGCCTGGGGCAGCTGTAAAAATCCGTGGAATTTACAGCATAATAGCGGCGGCTCATCAGGTGGTTCAGCTTCTGCTGTGGCGGCCGGAATTGTACCAATTGCAGGTGCTGGTGATGGTGGCGGTTCGATCCGTATCCCTGCCTCCTATTGTGGCCTGTTTGGCCTAAAACCGAGTCGTGGCCGCACGCCTTGGGGACCGCAAATGAGTGAAGCCATGCATGGCGCTGCGATTCAGCATGTATTAACCAAAACGGTGCGTGATAGTGCTGCAATGCTGGATGCTACTCATGGTGAAGATCACAGTTCGCTGTTTAAGATTCAACGTCCTCAGCATCATTATCTGGATGTAATTCAGCAACCGCCAAAAAAACTGAAAATTGCGTTTAGCACTTATTCTACGATTGGCACACCTGTTTCTCAGGACGCGATCAAAGCCATCGAACAAACAGCAAAACTTTTAGAATCTTTGGGCCATGAAGTAGTCGAAGACCGTCCAGCCATTGATGGCATGCAACTGGCCAAGGATTTTATTACCACCTGGTTTAGCCAGTTTTCATTTATGCTGGATGAAATCCAGAAAGGCTATCCGTCTAAAACAAATGATTTTGAATTGGACTCTTTAGCACTGGCAGCTTTTGGGGCCAAAACCAGCGCGATTGATTATATCCAGAACCTGAATAACTGGGGTCAATATGTAACCCAGATGAACCATTTCTTTGATGATTATGATCTGTATCTGACTCCTGCCACGGCGACAGTGGCGCCAAAAAATGGTGAGGTCAAAACACCAAACTGGCAGAAACCGATTCTTAAAGCTTTATTGAAACTGAATAAAGCGCATTTACTGGCGCAAGGTAAACTGGTCGACCAGATTGTGAAAGAAAATCTGAAATGGGTGCCTTTTACCCAGTTGGCCAATATTACCGGACTCCCGGCGATGTCTGTACCGCTGTACTGGAATGAACAAAACCTGCCGCTCGGTTTACAGTTTATTGCGCCGTTTGCCCGTGAAGATCTCCTGCTACAATTGGCAGCTCAATTGGAACAAGCTCAACCGTGGTTTGGGCAATATTCCAAGATCCGTATTTAATGTTGAGATGATATTTTCAAGCCTGTTTTTGCAGTTCGACTTTATTCGGCAATCCGAAAATCAGTAACAAGCCAAGCAAGGTCGATGCTGCAGCAGCGATAAAGATAGATGTGCCGCCGACTTGATCCCAATAATGCCCAGCCAGAATACTGCCACTCGCCACGCCAATGCCCCACATGGTGCTATAGAGCGCTTGTCCACGTCCTTGCTGCCCTGCAGAGAAGTTCTGGAATATCACCCGCATTGCAATCATATGAAATAAACCGAAACTTAAAGCATGAATCGTTTGAGCAAAAAACTGTGCCATAAATGAAGCAGGAAAGACTCCGACGATGAACCATCTTAATCCTGTCATTAACAAGCATAGCGTGACCAGATGACGCCACGACCAGCGTGTCAGAAAGAACGTCGCATAGGCAAACATGATTATTTCCGCAATGACCCCGACTGACCAGAGCAGCCCGATCTGACTGGTGCTAAATCCCGCCTGACTAAGATAATTGCTATAAAAACTATAAAATGGCGCGTGTGAAAATAGCAGAATTAATTCAATCAGGAAAAAGCTATACACCACTGGGCGTTTGAATATTGGCCATAAGGGTTCAAGCTGTTTCTGTGCGGTAGGTGCTGTCGTGGGCTCTTTAATGGTAAATGACCAGAGAAAGGCCAGAAATGAAATACACAGCAACAAGACGGGCAACATGCTGATGCTAATAATTTCAAAGACGGCGCCCAAGCAGAATACACCGATAATAAAGCCGACAGATCCCCATTTTCGTACTTTGCCATAGAGTTCTGCTCTTTTTTCCCCGAGCCAGAACAAAGTCACGCCTTCAAACTGAGCCAGAATAGCATTCTGAAAGAAACTGAAAATCAGCATCAGTAAAGCTACACATTGAAAGCTATTGGGAATGATAAAAATCATGAACCAGATACAGGCTTCCATCCAGGTGGCAATACGCACCAGCAACATACGTTTACCGGATTTGTCTGCAATCCACCCCCAGATCAACGGCGCAAAGAATCGGGTAACAATCGCAATAGAAGATAAAATGCCGATTTCCTGATAATTGAAGCCTTGATCTTCAAGATACAGACTCCAAAAAGGCATGAACGCCCCGACAATCGCATAGTAAAAAAAGTAAAATCCACTGAGTCTATGCTGGATTGCTAGAACTGGCATTGATTTATATATCCTAATATTTTCAAAATGTTAAACTCAATCAATTTCTATAGCACTGTATTCGACAACTCTTGATTTTGCTACGAGCATCTCTCATTAGTCTAAAAATAAATTTTCATAAGTTTATGGATAAATTTTGCTAAAGTAAAAAACTCTGTGTTGAGTTAAATTAAAGTAAGAACATAAATCGTCTTCTATATTGAGCACACGACAAAGAGTGGAAACAGTTTTAGGAAGGAATTGGATGGACTTAAAATCTGAAGATCAATAATTACACAGACATTATCATTGTTTTATGGCTAAAGTATGTCCAAAGAATTTTCAGTTCATAGGCTAAAAAATTAAAACTAACTCTAGCTTTATAGCAAGGAGAAAATCAATGCCTAACTTTATAAGACCTATATGCTCGGGTCTAGTTTTCTCTTTAATGGCAATAAGTATTTGTAGTGCTGCATATGCTAACGCTTCCCCTATAGCATCTAACTCTTCAAAAGATAATATTCATCCCAATATAGATCATCATTTAAGTGAAAGTCTTTATCCTGATGAAGCAAATATAACTGAAAAAATCGCAGATATAATTGAGATATCGATTCGGAAAGAATATTCCACAGGTATCGCGCTACGTGATGCCCATCCCAAAGCACACGGTTGTGTACGCGCAGAATTCAAAGTAGATGAAGCTCTTCCTAAAAACTTGGCTCAAGGTGTTTTTCTTCCTGGAAAAACATATCAAGCCTGGATTCGTTTCTCTAATGGTTCTAAAGATGCCCAACAAGCAGATATTAAAAAAGATGCCCGTGGCATGGCGATAAAACTTTTAGGAGTACCGGGAGAAAAGCTTTTAGATGATGAAACCTCTACTCAAGATTTCATTATGATCAATCATCCTGTCTTTTTTGTGAATGATCCAGTTCGATATATGTCATTTATGCAAGATATAAATAGCGATAGATTTTTTAATAAACTGCATATTCCTTTTGCATTAGGAGCTAAAGGAACCTGGATTGCCTTAAATACGAGAAATAAAATTTCTAATCCTTTGCAAACTAGATATTGGTCTATGGTGCCCTATCAATTAGGAATAGGCACTGATCGTCAAGCTGTAAAGTATTCAGCTCAAGCATGTTCGACAGTGATAGATCCTCTTCCACATGCTCCCCATCATAATTTTCTAAGAGAAAACCTGCGCAAACATTTGCAAAAAAGTGAAGCATGTATGGAGTTTCTGGTACAGCCTAGAACATCAAACAGCATGTCGGTCGAAGATTCCATGACTGAATGGCAAGAAAGCCAAGCACCTTTTTACAAGGTAGCCACTATCCGTATTCCCCAACAAGTTTTTGATACGCCTGAACAAAACAAGTTTTGTGAAAACCTCTCTTTTACACCATGGCATACACTACCAGAGCACAAACCTCTGGGAGTAATAAACCGAATGCGAAAGGTGATTTATGATCGTATTAGTCAGCTTAGACATGATATGAATTCTACTCACAGATCAGAACCACATTAAAATATAAGTGCTTATATTAAAGTTATCAGCTAACCTAAAATAACCTGTTGTATTGCATATTCGCCTTAACTTAAAAGCTTTAGTTTACAAACTTTGTGCAGAGTTAATTTAGAAACATAAATAAAGCTGCTACATTAAAAATGACATTATAAAAAGGAAAATGGTTTCAGTGATGAAAATTAAACCTCCTATTATTAAATTGATCATGAGCTGTTTATGTTTAGGTTCAACATATGCAATAGCATCTCCTCCACTTCCCGATAACAGCAAAATCCAAACATCTAATATTTCTGAAAAAATACTGGGTACAATATTATCTCTACAAGAACAAAATACTGATCTGTTTACGAATGCCTCACAACGTTTCTTAATCAATTATCGCAGTCGTGGCACAAAATCCGAGCCCATCGTCACTTCAGGCTATATCCTGTTACCTAAAGGCAAAGTCCCTAAAGATGGATGGCCTGTTCTGGCTTGGGCGCATGGTACAACTGGCGTTGCTGATACATGTGCACCCTCTGGCGATTATATGGGTGGGCCAGTCCATGTCTATCAACAAATCGCAGCTAAGGCATTGAATGCCTGGCTCGCTCGCGGCTATGCAGTCGTTGCACCTGATTATCAAGGTTTAGGCACTCCGGGCGGTCATCCTTATATGAATGCGCGAAGCCAGTTGCATACTGTCGTTGATGCTGTACGAGCGATCCACCATTTAAAGCCTTATAACTTTAGTAAAAATTGGTATGTTATGGGTCATAGTCAAGGAGGTGCAGCATCTCTTAAAGTTGCAGCATCCGGTCAAAAAGATGCGCCTGAATTTGATCTTCGCGGGGCAATTGCACTGGCACCAGGCGGTTATCAATATGAAGGAATCGCTGAATATGTTGCTAGCAATTCGCAAATCACGACTGATGTCGCCGCATTTTTTCCAATTGTGCTTTTAGGAGCAGAAGCTGCAGACCCGATGCTTGCTCCAGCAAATTTAGTTAGCCTAGAAATGGGAGAAATTCTTAAT
>CAUPZU010000025.1:0-46304 GCA_963516025.1 Acinetobacter lwoffii | reverse complement strand
TTATGGCTACCTTTATAGGGTTAATTATGAACAGTAAATGTCAACAGACCCTAATATAAAACACTTCAAAATGTGACTTTATTTCTGAAAATTATTGCTGAAAAAGCTTTTACAAATAGGTATGTGCAACAAAGTCCTTTTAAACTCAATTATTTTCAGGAAGGTTAGCCTTTCGACTTAACCTTCTTTTAGATCAATCAGGGCTTCATTTAATCTTGGCATTTTTTTGGAAATACTACCTAAATTTAAAGGTTGCACGTAATACCGCTTGGCGAGAGTCACCTTGAGACACGGCTAAATTATTTACACTGGCTGTGTAGTAAGTGGTGTCAAAGATATTGTTTAAATTAAATTGGAAAGTGACTGCTTGCTTGGCAATGGTGGTGTCATAACTGACAAAGGCATTGGCAAGGGCATAATCAGGCAGGTCAAAGGTATTTTCCGAATCGCCAGCACGTTTGCCCACATAGTTACCGCTTATACCAAAATGTAAATTACCGTTGTAAAGTTCGCCGTAGTTATAGGCCAAGGCTAAAGAAGCTGTGTTTTTTGCTACATTATTTAAGCGATTGCCTTCAAGGCCAGTTTCGTCTTCAGTCACTTTCGCATCTGTATAGGCATAGGTCAGGGTCGCATCAAGCTGATCGGTCACACGTCCTGTCAGGTCAAGCTCCGCACCTTTAGAACGCACGGCACCTGTCGTATGCAATTCGACTTCATTGGTCGATGAGTTCGTCACTTTAGCTAAGACATTACGCTTTTTAATATCGTAGAGTGCAAAGTTGGCTTTAACGCGATCATTTAACTCATATTTCGCGCCAACTTCATAAGACTTGGCTTGTTCAGGTTGAACATCAGAGTCAATAACCGCATTGCCCAAGGGAGCGATTGTAGAGTTCGGTTTAAGTGACTCAGTATAACTACCATAGAATGAAAGCTGATCATTCCATTTATAGACTAAACCTGCATGTGGAAGCCAAGCATCATCGTTAGTGTTGGTGTTTTCTTTAAACGGTCTGCCACGACCAGCAGTCTGTTGATAGTTCAGGTAACGTCCACCCAGTACAGCAATCCATTTTTCATTTAAGTGAATTGCATCTTGCACATAAAAACCATAAGTATGCAGTTTATCGGTTTGGTCACTATCTGACGCGACCACATTTTGAGATGCTTCAACAGTTGCATAACTTGGATTTAAATAATCTAATGTTGAGCTGCTGCCACGAACCATATCTGGACGGAAATATTTACGGTATTCGATGTCTGAACCAAGTTGAATATCATGCTTTAAACCAAACAGATTGGTTGAACCATTGATGTAGGCTTGAGCATTACTATCTTCACTCTGAGCATTTAAAGTCGCATCGGTACGGCGTGTCACGGTGTGATTGGTAGTATCTAATTTGGTTATGCGTAACTGGTTAGCATCATAAGTTTCGTAGTTGTAGGTATAGCCTAAGTGAGCTGACCAGTTGTCATTAATCTGGTGGTCAACTAACAATTGAGCCAAATGATCTTCGCCTTTCATTTGGTTAAAGGCTTCATCTAGACGTTGGTATTTAGAAATCGGTAGGGCTTTGTTGGTTTTCGGGTCAAAAACGGTAGAACGGTCAAAAGGTACATCAAAGTGACGATATTGATAACTCAGGTTCACTTTAGTTTGACCATTATCCCATGTAACAGACGGTGCAATTAAAGTCTGTTTGAGATTACCAAAATTACGCCAATAGTCGGCGTCGGAATGATCTGCAATAAAGCGATAAGCAAAATTACTATCACCAATTGCACCTGTGGTATCTATGCTTGCACCTAAGCCATTTTTTCCTGCTGCAAAGCTTGAACCGTAAACGGAAAGTTCAGTTTTCTGAGTCGTCTCAGGTTTCTTTGTAATGACATTGACCACACCACCCGGGTCCATAATGCCATAGAGCAATGAAGATGGACCTTTTAAGACTTCAACTTGTTCAACTGCCGCATTCATGGTGCGGCCTTGCACAATTGGCATACCATTTACGGTAATTGAACCGTCACGGTTATCACCAAAGCCGCGTTTCATTACCGTGTCTTGTGTGCCCCCTAAAGTATTACCCTGTGTAATGCCGCTGACTTGGGTGAGTGCATTGTCCAAGTTCGCAGGTAAATAATCTTTCAAGTATTGCTTAGATACAACGTTTACAGTTTGGGGGCTTTCTAGATTTTTTTGTTTGCCTCTGAGGGTCGACGCCGTTTGTGTTGCGATATAACTTGAGTCTGCTTCAGCCTTAACCTTAATCGTTTCTAGTTGTTGCGGTTGAATTGCGGTAGCTTCTGCCCAAGACATCATAGGGATTAGGGATAAAAGTAAGGGGCTACTATGTTTTAAAACTTCAACAGTAATTAAATTTTTACGTGGGGAAAAAGCAAACATAAGTATACCTAAGTAATATAAAAACATGAAAGGCAAAAAAAGAGTGGCGATCCAGTGAACAAACAGGATTGCCAACTAGGCTCAAAAAAATTGTGTAAAGTATATATAAATGAGACTCATTTGCAATGGTTTGCCGGCAATAAAGCTGCAGGAATAATTAGTGGCTGTTGATATTTACTGTTCACAATTAAGCCTATAGTGAGCCAGAAAATTTACAGTAGGCTGCCTCCAGTATCTTATACACGAGAAAGCCTCATTTTGAGACTGCTTCAAAGGCTTCTGGACTTTTTATGGGCTAGTAGTGCGACAAGTCTTGTCACTTTGCCTTATTAACTGGATGAAGCTCTGATCTGCAATTTTTTCTCTATGATTTGCGTACTGTTGCATCATGCTTGCGCTGTCATCTAAATATTGAGCCTTGTTATATACGCCTGCTATACCGTCCTAAACGTGTGCTAGTGTTGTTTCAATATGGCGTTCATCAAAGCCACGAGTGTTGAATAAGGTGCTGGCAATATGTCTAAATCCATGTGGGGGGTGTATGCCCGCATAGCCCATACGGCACAAAGCTATAATAAAACCGTGTCTGACTTTGGCTTACTCTGGTAATACCCCCCATTAATTCTATTAAAAATGGGGGTATTACCATGCACGTGTGGGAGTATTAAATAAATTTAAAAAATTAGGCCGACTTCATACCCAAATTGTCACTTATTCCTGAGTAAATTCGGCTAGCTATAATCTTTAAATCTTTGTGAAACAAAGCCTTGATAAATTATAAAATATTACGTAGTTCGCGTGCGGTTTCTTGTAGTAACGGCAGTATGTGTTGAATCAAATACTCTTTGGTTGTGCGCATGGTAGGGGAAACAATATTTAAGGCGGCAACCACTTTTAACTGTTGCCCATAAATCGGAACGGCAAGGGCATGTACGCCCAATTCATGTTCCTCACATGAATAGCACCAACCTTGCTCTCGAATTTCGTGCAATAAGACAAGAAACGTTTCATTGTTAGAATGGGTGTATTTGGTTAGGCGTTGTAGTGGATACTGATTCAGCCATTCACATTGTTCCTGATCATCGAGATAGGCCAGTAAAATTTTGCCTGCCGATGTTGCATGTGCAGGTAAGCGATTTCCTAAATGTAGGCCATAAGGATTGACACGATCCGTTTGCTGGTGCGCGGCACTGCGTGCAATGGTAATGGCTTCATAGCCATCGAGAACCATAACTGAAAAAATGAGTGAGGTTTGATTGGTGAGCAGGTTTAGCAAAGGCTGAGAAATTTTAGGAAGATGTGCACCCCCCAAGTAAGATCCTGAAAACTTTAGAACTTTAGGGGTTAAATAAAAATAATGACCATCAGATTCTAAATAGCCTAAATATTCAAGGGTAAGTAAATGGCGTCGTGCTGCAGCACGAGTCATGCCTGTGCGTTCCGCCGCCATAGTGATATTTAAACGATGTCGGTCAGTACCAAAGCTGTCGAGAATAGCCATACCTTTACTAATACCTGCGACAAAATCTTCATGTCGAATAGTTTTTTTATTGTCTTTGTGTTGAAGACGCTTTTCTTTTGTCTCGGCTGCTTCTTCCATCATGTTTCCTTTTTCGATTTTTATTAATTCATTATTTTTACTATAACGTGAAATCAGAGTGAAATAATCAGGTTTTGTTCGATCTATGGATTTTTTGTTCGATGATCGAACAAAACCTGTGGTCACTATCTATCCCAAAGCGGAAAAATTATAAAAAATGAACAGATAAGGAAATCGAACTAAAAAACTAGGGAATGTGGTTTTAGCTGAATCATCTTCCAGTATAAGTTAGTTTTCCGCGTCTTTTCAAATTTGCATGATGCACAATGGAGTTATCTAATGATAGATAAAAGCGCGGCATCCCTCGCGGAAGTGCTCTCCCAAATCACCGACGGCTCAACCATCATGATTGGTGGTTTTGGTACCGCAGGACAGCCTGCGGAACTGATCGATGGCTTAATTCAACTCGGTATCAAAGACCTTACTATCGTTAGCAATAATGCTGGTAATGGTGACTATGGTTTAGCCAAGCTACTCAAAGCCGGTGCCGTGAAAAAAGTCATCTGTTCATTCCCGCGTCAGTCCGACTCTTGGGTCTTCGATGAACTCTATCGTGCAGGCAAAATTGAGTTAGAGCTGGTTCCACAAGGCAACTTGGCTTGTCGTATTCAAGCAGCTGGTATGGGCCTAGGTGCAGTGTTCACCCCAACCGGCTATGGCACCTTATTGGCTGAAGGCAAAGAAACCCGTCACATCGACGGTAAAGATTATGTTTTGGAATATCCAATTAAAGCAGACTTTGCTTTGATTAAAGCGCAGCAAGGCGATCGTTGGGGCAATTTGATTTATCATAAATCTGCACGTAACTTTGGCCCGATTATGGCGATGGCAGCAAACGTGACCATTGCCCAAGTTTCTGAAGTGGTGGAATTAGGGGCTTTAGACCCTGAACACATCATCACCGCAGGTATTTTTGTTCAACACGTGGTACAGGTTCAACCTGAACCTGTTGCTGTGTAATCGGGAGAACATCATGAGCTATCAAAAACTCAGCCGTAACCAAATTGCAGAACGTGTGGCACAAGATATTCCCGATGGTGCATATGTCAATCTCGGTATTGGTTTACCGACCAAAATTGCCAGCTACCTTCCTTCAGACAAAGACGTTTTCTTACATTCTGAAAATGGTTTATTGGCTTTTGGTCCACCACCTGAAAAAGGTCAAGAAGACCCTGAGTTGATTAATGCGGGTAAAGAATATGTGACCATGCTCGAAGGCGGTGCTTTTTTCCACCATGGCGATTCTTTTGCAATGATGCGTGGTGGTCACTTGGATATTGCAGTCCTTGGTGCCTTTCAAGTGGCAGCTAATGGTGACTTGGCTAATTGGCATACTGGTGCACCTGATGCGATTCCTGCTGTTGGTGGTGCAATGGACTTAGCCGTCGGTGCTAAGAAAGTCTTTATCACCACCGACCATGTGACTAAACAAGGTGAACCGAAGATCGTAGCTGAACTAAGCTATCCCGCAACAGGTTTGAAGTGTGTCGATCGTATTTACACCGACCTGTGTGTGATTGATGTCACTACTGACGGTTTAAAAGTCATCGAGAAAGTGGACGGTCTAAGCTTCGCAGAATTGCAGGCGATGACGGGTGCAACTTTACTGGATGAGACACAAGGATAATTAATCCCTCTTGCGAAGCAGTGCTTCTCACCCTTTAAAAAGGAGATTAAGGGGGATTCAAAGGACAAGATTAAAAATGAAAAACGCTTATATCATCGATGCCATCCGTACCCCATTCGGCCGTTATGCAGGTGGACTCGCTCCAATCCGTACCGATGATTTGGGTGCAGTTCCAATTCAAGCCTTAATGCAACGTAATCCAAGTGTTGATTGGACACAAGTCGATGACGTGATCTATGGCTGCGCCAACCAAGCGGGTGAAGACAACCGTAATGTGAGTCGTATGTCTGCACTGCTTGCAGGCTTACCTGTCGAAGTTCCAGCCACGACTGTGAATCGCTTATGTGGCTCATCACTCGATGCGATTGCCATGGCAGCGCGTGCGATTAAAGCCGGCGAAGCGGATTTAATCATTGCAGGTGGCGTCGAAAGTATGTCTCGTGCACCCTTTGTACTGGGCAAATCGGAAACAGCTTATGGCCGTAGCCAGAAGATTGAAGACACCACCATGGGCTGGCGCTTTATTAATCCTAAGCTCGAAGCGATGTATGGTGTAGACACCATGCCACAAACTGCAGAGAACGTGGCACAACAATTTAACATTGATCGCGCAGATCAAGATCAGTTTGCCTTAGCGAGTCAACAGCGCACAGCAACCGCGCAAGCTCAGGGCTTTTTTACACATGAAATCATCCCTGTGAATATTCCACAGCGTAAGGGTGATCCGATTGTGATCGACACGGATGAACATCCACGTGCATCAACTACATTAGAAGGTTTAGCCAAACTCAAGCCTGTTGTGACAGCAGAAGGCACCGTCACTGCGGGGAATGCATCAGGCATCAATGACGGTGCGGCTGCTGTACTGATCGCATCAGAAGCAGCGATTGAGCAATATCAACTTAAACCCCGTGCCAAGATTATTGCATCTACAGCCGTGGGGGTTGAACCTCGCATTATGGGCTTTGCACCTGCACCTGCCATCAAAAAGTTACTCAAACAAGCCAATTTGACATTAGAGCAGATGGATGTGATTGAGCTGAATGAAGCCTTTGCAGCACAGGCATTAGCTGTTACACGTGACCTAGGTCTGGCAGACGATACGACCCAAGTGAATCCAAATGGTGGTGCGATTGCGATTGGTCATCCACTCGGTGCATCGGGTGCACGTTTAGTCACTACGGCTCTAAACCAGTTAGAACAAACCGGTGGGTCTTATGCCTTGTGTTCAATGTGTATTGGTGTCGGTCAAGGCATTGCAATGATTATTCAGCGCGTTTAAAGCAGAGTTAAGGATAGCGATCATGAGCCAGTTATATGCCAGCTTATTTTACCAAAACGAGGTGACTGAAATTTTCAGTGATCGCGCGTTGGTGTCATACATGATTGAGGCGGAAGTTGCTTTGGCTCAAGCGCAGGTACAGGTCGGTGTCATTCCAGAATCTGCGGCAACAGCAATTTCAAACATCGCAGCAACTGCAATTGATCAGATTGACTTTGATGCTTTAGCTGTTGCTACAGGTTTGGCGGGTAATATCGCGATTCCTTTTGTGAAGCAATTGACTGCGATTGTGAAAAAAAATGATGAAGATGCTGCACGTTATGTACATTGGGGTGCAACCAGTCAAGACATTTTAGATACTGCCTGTATTTTACAATGCCGTGCAGCAATGACGCATGTTGAAGCTTTAATTCGACAATGTTACCGCACAGCTTTGGCGCAAGCAGAACAGTATCGCTCACAAGTGATGATTGGACGCACATGGTTGCAGCAAGGTTTACCCATTACCTTAGGTCATAAATTAGCGCGTTGGGCTTCGGTTTTTCATCGTGATTTGGTCCGTATTGAAGCCATGAAATCTCGCGTGTTGACTGCTCAATTGGGCGGTGCTGTAGGTTCATTGGCTTCTTTGCAGCATCAAGGCACAGCAGTTGTACAAGCATTTGCAGCGCAGTTACAACTTTCTGTTCCAAGCTGTACTTGGCATGGTGAGCGCGACCGTATTGTTGAAATCGCGAGCGTCTTAGCAATGGTGACAGGTAGCTTGGGCAAGATGGCACGTGACTGGTCTTTGATGATGCAAACTGAAATTGCTGAAGTGTTTGAGCCAACCGCAAAAGGTCGTGGTGGCTCATCCACTATGCCACATAAGCGTAATCCTGTAGCTGCGGCATCCGTTTTGGCAGCAGCCAATCGTGTACCTGTGCTGATGTCGAGTTTGTATCAAAGCATGGTGCAAGAACATGAGCGTAGTCTAGGTGGATGGCATGCAGAATGGTTGGCATTACCTGAAATTTTCCAACTGTGTGCAGGCGCTTTAGAGCGGACTTTAGACGTGTTACAAGGCATGCAAGTTAATGCTGAGAACATGCAGCGTAATTTGGAATGTACCCAAGGTTTAATTATGGCAGAAGCTGTAATGATGGCATTAGCACCACATATGGGGCGCTTACAGGCGCACCATGTGGTTGAAGCAGCATGTAAAACAGCCGTTGAAAAAGGTGTGCACTTAAAAGATGTTATTGCGGAATTGGATCAAGTCAAAGACTTGTTTAGCGCTGCGCAGATTTCAGAAATTTTTAAACCCGAATCTTATCTTGGCAATATTCAAGACCAGATTGATGCGGTGTTGCAAGAAGCAAAAGGAGAGGCAAAGTGAATATCACGATGACCAATCGTCAAGGCAAGACTTTATCTGTTGCAATCAGTGGGCAAGACCATGCGCCTGTGATTGTATTTTCAAATTCATTAGGTACAGATAAAGGCATGTGGCAGCCACAAATTGCTACCTTCGAACAGCATTTTAAAGTGGTGACATATGACACCCGTGGTCATGGTCATAGCGATGTGATTGAGCAGACCACTGTACAAAATCTCGCAGAAGATGTGATTGATATTCTGAACAGTTTAAACATTGAAAAAGCGCATTTCTGCGGGATTTCAATGGGCGGTATGACGGCTTTGTGGCTCGGTATTCACCATGCAGATCGTTTTCATAGCATTACCGTGGCAAACTCAGCAGCCAAAATCTGGAACGAAGAAGGATGGAATGCTCGTGCCGATGCCGTGATTGAAAATGGTTTAGCAGATTTGGTTGCGACTACACACACACGCTGGTTTAGTGAGCAGTTTGATTATCAACACGATGCTTTGGCGCAGCGCACGATTCAGTCCTTAGCGACTACGCCAGCATTGGGTTATGCAGAATCTTGCCGAGCATTGGCTAAGGCTGATTTGAGCACAGAAATTCAGCAGATTCAGATTCCAACTTTAGTGATTGCGGGTGCATTTGACCCAGTCACGACAGTGGCAGATGGTGTCTTTATGCAACAACAGATTCAAAAGTGTGAATTAGAGGTGATTGATACATCGCATCTTTCCAATATTGAGCAACCTGAGCTGTTTACCCAAACCCTCAGTCAGTTCATTGGATCGCTTCAATAGTTTAAGGATTTTTAAAAGGACTTTCAGCCCAAGGAGGCAGGTATGGCGTCTCAGGAATACGCTACTCAAAAAACGAGTATAGACGCACAAGCACTGATTAATGATGCACCGATTAGCAAATATCAGTGGTTGATCGCAATTGTATGTTTTCTCATTGTTTTTGTTGATGGTATTGATACTGCGGCAATGGGTTTTATTGCTCCAGCCTTGGCACAAGACTGGGGGATAGACCGCTCGCAACTCGGTCCTGTGATGAGTGCTGCTTTAGGCGGCATGATTATTGGTGCTTTGGTGTCTGGCCCAACCGCTGACCGCTTTGGGCGAAAGATTGTTTTAAGTGTTTCGATGCTGATTTTTGGTGGCTTTACTTTGGCATCAGCCTATGCGGCGGACTTAAATACCTTGGTGGTCCTTCGCTTTTTAACCGGTATTGGTTTGGGTGCTGCGATGCCGAATGCAACCACACTATTTTCTGAATATTGCCCGCAGCGCTCTCGCTCGCTACTCGTGACCTGTATGTTCTGTGGTTACAACTTGGGTATGGCAACAGGTGGTTTCATCAGCAGTTGGTTGATCCCAACCTTTGGTTGGCACAGCTTATTTTTACTGGGCGGTTGGTCGCCACTGATTTTGATGATCTTGGTGATTTTCTTCTTACCTGAATCTTATCGTTTCTTGATTGTGAAAGGTCGTGACCCCGAAAAAGTTCGCAAAATTCTAACGCGTATTGCACCGACGCAAGTACATGGTGTTACTGAGTTTCATGTACCTGAAGAAAAAACGGAAGGGGGAGAGAAGAAAAGTGTGTTTGGCATGCTGTTCTCTCAGAAATATGTCAAAGGCACGGTTTTATTGTGGCTGACCTATTTTATGGGTTTGGTGATGATTTATCTACTCACCAGTTGGTTACCAACCTTAATGCGTGAAACTGGCGCAACGATGGAACGTGCTGCATTTATCGGTGGTTTATTCCAGTTTGGCGGTGTCCTCAGTGCTTTATTTATTGGCTGGGCAATGGACCGTTTCAACCCGAATCGCATTATTGCAGGCTTTTACTTTGTCGCTGGGATCTTTGCCTTTGCCGTTGGTCAGAGCTTAGCAAATCCAACCTTACTTGCCATTTTAGTGCTTTGCGCAGGTGTTGCAATTAATGGTGCGCAGTCGGCAATGCCAGCACTCAGTGCTCGTTTTTATCCAACCCAATGCCGTGCAACAGGTGTGGCGTGGATGTCTGGGATTGGACGTTTTGGTGCGGTATTTGGTGCTTGGATCGGTGCGGTATTACTCGGCAATGACTGGTCGTTTACAGCTATTTTAAGTCTGCTGTTAATTCCAGCAACAGCAGCAGCAGTCGCTATTTTTGTTAAATCACTGGTTGCACATACCGATGCGACCTAATTGAGGTTTCTCCCATGAATGATGAACAACGTTATGAACAAGGAATCACCGTACGCACCGAAGTGCTGGGTGAAAAGCATGTCGGTCGTTCACTTGAGAACTTGAATGATTTCAATGCTGACTTTCAAAACTTTATCAGTCGTTTTGCGTGGGGCGAAGTCTGGTCTAGACCAGGCATGCCGCGCCATACCCGTAGCTTAGTCACCATTGCTGTTTTATTGGCATTGGGCCGTGAAGACGAACTACGTATGCATTTACGTGCTTGTTTTAACAATGGTGTGACCAAGGACGACTTAAAAGAGTTGATTTTGCACTGTTCTCTGTATGCAGGTTTACCTGCAGCCAATGCAGCCATGCACATGGCAGAAGAAGTTTTTGCAGATTTGGGTATTGCCCCGCAAAAGCTGAGCGAACAGCAGCTTAGCCAAGAACAAATGAATCAAGAGTAATGGAACAAGATTAAGAGGGACGTCACATGTCGCAACTTATTTTAGGTGCTTATGCACAACGTAATACCGAAGATCATCCGCCAGCATATGCACCCGGCTATAAAACCAGTGTATTACGCTCGCCCAAAAATGCGTTGATTTCGATTGCAGAAACCTTAACTGAAGTGACTTCACCACAGTTTAGTGCGGAGCAGTTTGGACCTAAAGATAACGATTTGATTTTGAACTATGCCAAAGAAAGTTTGCCGATTGGTGAGCGCATTATTGTGCATGGTTATGTCCGTGATCAGTTTGGGCGTCCAGTTAAAAATGCCTTGCTTGAAGTGTGGCAAGCCAACGCTTCTGGTCGTTATCGTCATCCAAATGATCAGTTTATTGGTGCGATGGACCCAAACTTTGGCGGCTGTGGTCGCATGATGACGGATGCTAATGGCTATTTTGTGTTCCGTACCATTAAGCCGGGCCCTTATCCTTGGCGTAACCGTATTAACGAATGGCGTCCAGCGCATATCCATTTCTCTTTACTTGCCGATGGTTGGGCGCAGCGTCTTATTTCACAGTTCTATTTTGAAGGCGATACGCTGATTGATTCGTGTCCAATTATTAAAACCATTCCTTCGGAAGAACAACGTCGTGCGCTGATTGCCTTGGAAGACAAGAGCAACTTCATTGAAGCAGACAGCCGTTGTTATCGTTTTGACATCACGTTACGTGGTCGTCGTGCGACTTATTTCGAAAATGATTTGACTTAATTCAGGGAGAACAACATGAACCATTGGAACTTTCAAGAATTGCATGAAACTCCATCTCAAACAGGTGGACCATACGTACACATTGGTTTGTTACCACAACAAGCCAACATTGAAGTCTTTGAAAATAACTTTAACAACCAGCTAGTTAAAGAAAATACTTTAGGCGAACGTATTCGCTTAGAAGGTCAGGTGTTTGACGGCTTAGGTTTACCATTACGTGATGTTTTAATCGAAATTTGGCAGGCGGATGCCAACGGTGTGTATCCAAGTGCAGCTGATATTCAAGGCAAAGTAGTCGATCCAAACTTCCTCGGTTGGGGGCGTACAGGTGCAGACTTCGAAACTGGTTTTTGGAGTTTCAATACCATTAAACCGGGTGCGGTTCCGGGCCGTAAAGGCACAACTCAGGCACCGCATATTGCACTGATCATCTTTGCTCGCGGGATTAACATTGGCTTGAATACCCGTGTGTATTTTGAAGATGAAGCGGAAGCCAATGCACAAGATCCTGTACTCAAAGGTATTGAATGGGCACCACGTCGTCAAACCTTAATTGCGAAACGTGAAGAGCGTGATGGTGAAGTGGTGTATCGCTTTGACATTCGTATTCAAGGTGAAGATGAAACGGTCTTCTTAGACATCTAATTGTCAGAATTGGCAAGAGCAGCTATTTGATTGCTGCTCTTGCTGCAATGATCCAAGTTTATACGTGGTGATGGTATGACCCATTTCATTCATCCCACGTATGTTTGCCATTGATGACAGAAGTCAGGCAATAGTTTGTAAATACAAGGAAATGTAATGATGAAAATCAAAAAAATTGCGATGCAACTTTGTTTGAGCAGTGCTGTTTTAGCAGGAATGCCAGTATTTGCAGCGGAAGTCGCTCAATCAAGCGTACAACACTATGTGGTGAAAAACCTCAATATTGGTGACTTACCTGTCAAAACCATTGTGCCGATTACCGCCAAAACGGCTGAACAAGCGATTGCCCAAGCAAAAGTGATTGCCAGCAACCCAAGCGCAGATGTGGCTGAGTTTCGTATCGATTTACTCGCATTTTCTGCTGACACGAAAAAAGTCATTGCACTTGGTCATCAACTCAATCAGATTTTGAAAGATAAACCGATGATTGCCACCATTCGTACCCATAATGAAGGCGGTAAAATGACGGTAACTGATCAAGACTATGAAAAAATTTATCGTGAATACCTCAAAGCACCTTTCATGCAATTGCTGGATATCGAGATGTTCCGTGATGCAGGCAGCGTGGCAAAATTGACCAAATTAGCGCATGATCAACATGTGTTGGTGATCATGTCGAATCACGATTTTAATAAAACCCCAGAACAACAAGAAATTGAAAACCGTTTGCTGAAACAAGACCAAATGGGCGCAGATATTTTGAAAATTGCGGTAATGCCGAAATCTAAACAAGATGTCATGACCTTAATGAATGCAACGCTTGCTGTGAGCCAAAAAAGTCAAAAACCATTACTGACCATGTCGATGGGGCAATTGGGCACGATCTCGCGTGTCGCTACTGCCAACATGGGTAGTAGCCTAAGTTTTGGCATGATTGGTGAGGCTTCAGCACCGGGTCAAATTGATGTGACTCAACTTAAACAGTTCCTTAAAACTGTTCAGCCTACACCTTAAGACTTCCAGACATAAAAGGATTTAAAGATGCAATCATCAACTTTACGTTTAACGACTTTGGCATTGGGTTTAGTGGCTTCAGGTTTTGCCAGTGCAGAAACTTATATTGTTGACCGCTATCAGGACGATAGTGCGAAAGGTTCATTACGCTGGGCAATTGAACAATCGAATGCCAATGCAGCGCAAGAAAATGAAATTCAGATTCAAGCAGTTGGTAAAGCCCCTTATGTGATTAAGCTGAATCAAGCTTTACCGCCAATCAAATCTTCAGTGAAAATTATTGGTATCCAGTGGGACAAAACTGGTGAGTTTATTGCCATTGATGGCTCTAATTACATTAAAGGCGAAGGTGCTAAAGCCTGCCCAGGCGCAAACCCAGAGCAGTATGGCACCAACGTCCGTACCATGACGTTGCCGGGTCTGGTGCTGCAAGATGTCAATGGCGTGACTTTAAAAGGTCTCGATATCCACCGTTTCTGTATCGGTATCCTGATTAACCGTTCGAGCAACAACCTAATTCAGCATAACCGCATCAGTAATAACTACGGTGGTTCAGGTGTGATGCTGACAGGTGATGATGGTAAAGGTAATCCAACTTCAACCACCACCAATAACAACAAGGTCTTAAATAACTTGTTTGTAGACAATGGCGATGGTCTAGAGCTGACGCGTGGTGCGGCATTTAACCTAGTTGCGAATAACCTGTTCACTTCAACCAAAGCTAACCCAGAACCATCTCAGGGTATTGAAATTCTTTGGGGCAATGACAACGCAGTAGTGGGCAACAAGTTTGAAAACTATTCTGATGGTTTGCAAATTAACTGGGGTAAACGTAACTACGTTGCCTATAACGAGCTGACCAATAACTCGATTGGCTTTAACTTAACGGGTGATGGCAACATCTTTGACAGCAACAAAGTGCATGGTAACCGCATTGGGATTGCAGTACGTTCTGAAAAAGATGCTAATGCACGTACCACGCTGACCAAAAATTTAATTTGGGACAATGGTAAAGATATTAAGCGTTGTGAAGCAGGCGGTTCATGTGTACCAAACCAACGTCTAGGTGCCATTGTATTTGCTGTGCCTGCGCTTGAACATGCAGGTTTTGTCGGTTCTCGTGGTGGTGGTGTGGTGATTGAAGATGCAAAACTTCAAAAAACTTGCACACAGCCAAATGAGCAAGGCTGTAATGCGATGCCAAACCAAAACATCCAAGCACCGCGTTTAAGCTATAGCAAAGGACAAATTACCGCGACAGTTCAAGGGCAACCAAATCAACGCTACCAAGTTGAATTCTTTGCCAACCGTCAAGCGAATAGTCACGAAGCTGAGCAGTACTTAGGGGCTCAAGTACTCACAACCAATGCACAAGGTCAAGGTCAAGCCTCTTGGAAAGCACTGAGTGGTGCTGCAAGTGCGACAGCGAATGTAACCGACCATTTGGGTGCAACTTCTGAACTCAGCCCAGCCGTTCGCATTAAATAATAAAAACCGCATGGAAAGCTCACTTTAGTTGAGCTTTCCTCACAAAAAAGGATGTTTGGTATGCAACAACTATTAAAACTTGGCACATTATCTTTGGCACTTTTAACTTGCCAACTGGCTTCTGCAAATGAATTTTATTCGGCTGATCGTCAATGGTTATTTGGGGATTGGAACGGTGAGCGGAAGCAACTGGAAGATCAAGGCTATAAATTTACTGCGGCAATTATGAGTCAGGCGGCAACCAATCTGGATGGTGGTTATAACGATGACAATACCTTGGAAAATGCAGGGCAGCTAACCTTAGGTGCTAATTTTGATTTGAATAAAATTGCAGGTTGGGAAAATACCACAGCAGGCTTGATGATTACCAAACGTGATGGTAATGCCTTAACGCTTGAACGCATTAAAGACCCTCGTGCCAGCACCTTGGGCAACAGCCAAGAAATTTATGGTCGTGGCAAAATTTGGCGTTTGACCCAAGCATGGATCAAAACAGGATTTGACGACAACCGTGTCCAATTTAAGATTGGACGTATGGGCATGTCGGATGACTTTAATAGTTCGCAATGTGAATTTCAGAATTTACTTTTGTGTGGCGGACAGCTTGGAAAATCCATCGGTTCGATTTGGTATAACTGGCCTGTCAGTTTATGGGGCACCAATGTTAAATACCAATTTGCACCAGACTGGTCATTTGGCGTTGGGGTCTATGAAGTTAATCCAGACAATGTCAAAACAGATTCAGACAGTGATGGCTTTAACCTTGATATGGACAATGTCGAAGGGGCTACCATTCCTGTAGAGTTGGCTTGGAAACCAAAGTTAGCCTCGTTTAATGGTTTGCCTGGTGAATATAAAATCGGCGCGTTGTATTCCACGGCTGAGTCAAAAGACATTCGCAGTGGTGAAATGCAAGATGGAAAATACAGTTTTTGGCTGAATGCACAACAACAACTGACCCAACACGGAGCTGATCCGAAGCGTGGTTTATATATCAGTTTTAATGGTGTAGTGAACGATAAGGACACAACATTTGTAGAAAGTACACAACAACTGGCACTTTGGTACAAAGGTCCATTCGATAGCCGTCCAAATGATTCCATCGGTTTTGGTTTGGCCAACTATGTGGTGAATGATCGTGTGACGGATAAGCAAATAGCCACCAACGAAGGCCGTGGTTATTACAGTTATGACGTGCTTGCCAGTGACTATGTCCCAATTCAACATGACGAACTCAATGTTGAGTTGAACTATACCTATCAGTGGTCACCTGCGGTGATGCTCAGACCCAACCTGCAATATATCTATCAACCTTCTGGCGTGAAAGAAGTGGATGATGCTTGGGTGGCGGGTCTTAGCGTTAAGGTGAATTTTTAACCGTATTTAAAGTGAAAGAGTGTTTAAAATGTAAGCAATACTGTTGCTGAATTTAAACACTCTTTTTTTATTGTTGAAGCAAGTTAATTGTGGATGCTCAAAGTTTGGATGTGGTGTGAATGATGCTCAAAACAAAGTAGGAGAGATCATTTAAAACACAGCATTTGGAGTAAAAAGTATGTCCGAAGCACAATCTCAACCCATATTTAAAATATGGTGCTTTATATTAGGCTTAGCTTTATTGCTGACTGGCTTATTTTATTTAATCGGTGGTGGAAAACTGATTAGTCTAGGTGGTTCATGGTACTTCCTCATTGCAGGTTTATTGACCACCATTTCCGCAATATTTATTTTTAGAAAAAAAGTACTGGGTGTCTGGATTTTTGCACTGGTTTTTCTTGGAACTGTGGTTTGGGCACTGTTTGATGCAGGTTGGGATTTTTGGGCACTGCATTCACGTTTAATGTTTCCTGCGGGTTTATTTGCCGCACTGTGTTTTACCTTGCCTGCTATTCGTAAGTACCAATTTCAAATTGCGCCTTCGGCACCCGCTTATGCTTTAGGTGGTTTGACGGTGTTAGGTATGCTCGGTGGTTTGTATGGCATGTTTATTCCACATCCTACAGTCAAAGCCAGCGGTGAAGAGCTACCCTTAGTACCTGTAACAGCTCAAACTCAACAAGTGAATTGGTCGCACTATGGTAATGATGCTGGTGGGAGTCGTTTTGCTGCGTTGGATCAGATCAACCGAAATAATGTATCTAAGTTAAAGGAAGCATGGCGCTTTCAAACAGGCGATATGACCACAGGTACGGGTAATGGCGCAGAAGACCAGCTCACCCCTTTACAGGTGGGCGATAAAGTCTTTTTATGTACACCGCATAACAACATTATTGCTTTAGATGCGGACACAGGTAAACAAATCTGGAAGGCTGAAGTGAATTCTAAAGCCGATGCTTGGGAGCGTTGCCGCGGTGTGGGTTACTTTGACTCGACTCAAGCCCTGGTACAACCGACTTTAGCAGGTGCCAGTGCGGTCACTGCGGTGGCAAACAATACTGCATGTCCACGTCGTATTTATACCAATACACCTGATGGTCGTTTAATTGCAGTCAATGCAGATACAGGCGAACGCTGTAAAGACTTTGGTGTCGATGGAACGGTGAACTTACTGGAAGGTCTAGGTGCGGGCACGCAAGCGCCTCGTTTTGAAGTGACCTCGGCGCCAACCATTGCGGGCACCAGTATCATCGTTGGAAGTCGTATTGCTGACAACTTTGCAGCGGATATGCCCGGTGGTGTAATTCGTGCTTATGATGTGATTACTGGACAGCTACGTTGGGCTTTTGATCCACGTAACCCAAATCCAAACTATGTCCTGAAACCGGGTGAAATCTATAAACGTAGTTCAGCTAACTCTTGGGCGGCAATGTCCTACGACCCACAAATGAATACGGTATTTTTACCGATGGGAAGTTCGTCGGTCGATGTCTGGGGCGGAAACCGTCAACCTGTAGACCATAAGTACAATTCTTCCGTTTTGGCTTTGGATGCAACCACAGGTAAAGAAAAGTGGGTTTATCAAACTGTTCATAATGACCTTTGGGACTTCGATTTACCTATGCAGCCAAGCTTGGTCGACTTTCCAATGCAAAATGGGCAAACCAAACCTGCTGTCGTCATTGGCACCAAGTCCGGTCAGTTCTTTGTACTCGACCGTGTTACGGGTCAGCCTTTAACTAAAGTGGTTGAGCAGCCTGTAAAAGCTGCAGATATTCCTGATGAGCAATACAGCGCAACTCAGCCACGTTCAGTTGAAATGCCACAGATTGGCAATCAAACTTTGACTGAATCGGACATGTGGGGCGCAACGCCATTTGACCAGTTGATGTGTCGTATTAACTTTAAATCAATGCGTTATGACGGTCTCTTTACAGCACCGGGTTCTGATATATCTTTAAGTTTTCCGGGATCACTGGGTGGGATGAACTGGGGCAGTATTGCATTTGACCCAACGCATCGTTATATGTTTGTCAACGACATGCGCTTAGGTCTGTGGATTCAGCTGATTAAACAAACGCCTGAAGATTTAAAACTTGAAGCCAGTGGTGGAGAGAAGGTCAACACAGGTATGGGCGCAGTGCCAATGAAAGGTACACCGTATAAAGTGAATAAAAACCGCTTTATGTCGGTATTAGGTATTCCATGTCAAAAACCACCTTTCGGAACTATGACGGCAATTGATATGAAAACCCGTCAAGTGGCTTGGCAGGTTCCTTTAGGGACAGTGCAAGATACTGGACCAATGGGCATTAAAATGGGCTTAAAAGCTCCGATTGGTATGCCAACCATTGGTGGTCCAATGGCGACTCAAGGTGGTTTAGTGTTCTTTGCTGCAACACAAGACTTCTATTTGCGCGCCTTCAATTCATCTAATGGTGAAGAATTATGGAAAGCGCGTTTACCTGTAGGTAGCCAAGGGACACCGATGAGCTACATTTCTCCAAAAACAGGTAAGCAATATGTAGTTATTTCCGCTGGTGGAGCACGTCAGTCACTTGATCATGGTGATTTTGTAATTGCTTATTCACTGGAAAAATAGAATAGATATAAAAACAGACTAACTTAATATTAGTCTGTTTTTATAGGTGGTTGGCTTTGTTGCACAAAGATTTGAAATGCAAAGTGCCCCTAATTAAGCCAAATTTAAGGCATAACTTGGGTAAGTGGTCGACCTAATTCCGTAAATCTGTTGAGGACTGCTACACGTGCATGAATCTCATTCACTTGACTATCAAAACTCCTTGCACTGAGTTTATCTCCTAGGGCGTGTGCTCATTTGGCTTTACACCAAATAAACATGCAAGCAATGTAAATCATAGACTGATAATTTCGTGCAAGCTTATCAAATCGGGTTGCAATCGCTCGGAAATGTTTCAATCTCGCAAACACATTTTTAACTAAATGTCTTAATTTATATAGATATTTATCAAACTCCTTATTCGATCTTTTACTATTTGATCTCATAGGAATGATGGGAATCATGTCCTTGTTCTGGGCATATATTCTAATGTGCTCAGCATCATACCCCTTATCAGGAGAATGGAACGTATTTAGATATCGGCTGTCACAAGACTACTTTAAGTGGAATTAGTTGCTTATAGTTACGTAACATGAGATTTTAAAAAGTTGATAGTATTTTAAATTTGATTTTTTATAAGTGTACCTTATGGTATACCTTATTGTGTTGGGAGAATAAAAAATAATTAAAAACAAATTATTAACACTAATGCATCATGGGCGTTAAGGTAGAAAGATCAGCCATAATTTCTGAACTGGTCATTAAAAATAAATCCTTTCAACAAGAGATAAATGCAAATACTGCTCAATAGGCTATGCAGGAAAATTTAAAGCACATTTTCAATCAGGCCAATCCAACATGGTTGAGCACAGGAGATCGAAAATGTGAAATGAATCTGCTGATTCAATTCAGCTTTAAAGCTGTATTGCAGCAAGTCTATCAAATTTAATTTTTAGAAAGAAATGAAATTCCAGATGAATCTTTAAGTCAGCGCTCAGATCTGTCGCTATGGCTTCTTATTCAGCATTATTTGCAATTTTAAAAAATAAACCACCGGATGCGAACATGCGGTGGCAAGTCTCAATCAAGACGATAGTTTATTCCGGATCATAAAGACCAAGATCGGTCAGATGTAATCTGAGAATCCGGCGTAATTCCAGTACGGCTTCAGGCGTTTCCTGAATCGAGTGGCCACCCTTAATGACTTTGCTAGATACAGCACCATTTAGGTAAGCACTCTCATATGAAACGATATCATCGCTCATGAGCTTGGTGTCTTGCGTATCTACGGTATTGCCGATAATCGAGTGAAATTTGATATCTTTAGAAGGCTGAATATCCTGGGTCAACGCCGTGAATTTTGAATTTTCACTCAGATCGCTTGGGCCATTTTGAATCAGGTCATGTC
Organism: Acinetobacter lwoffii; assembly: GCA_963516025.1. Lineage (GTDB taxonomy): Bacteria > Pseudomonadota > Gammaproteobacteria > Pseudomonadales > Moraxellaceae > Acinetobacter > Acinetobacter lwoffii_R. The sequence continues at coordinate 26,113 of CAUPZU010000025.1, read as the reverse complement.
CCAGTTCTTTGACAAAGTCCTTTAATCCGATTTCGCCTTGTAAGGTATCGGCAAAGGCACCCAAAAATGCGCCTGGTATGCGGATAATTTTACGGGCCAGTTTAGTATGCCAGCGATCGGCATATTCCGTCCCACGATGCGGTGTCGCTAAGAAAATGGCCCGGGTGAAATTCGGAATAGGTTGCATTTGCAGGCGTGCTTTAAAGAGCGGGTTATCCTTAAATTGTGCAATGCGGGTATTTTGTACCAGCTTGAATGCATCTTGAGTAATATCAGCCTGACTGACCATTAAACGGGCAATCACGCCTCCCATACTATGTCCGACCAGTACCGCATCTTTTTTGGCTGGTGCATTGTTCGCAACCCGGGCAAAGCCTTGCTGAACCAGGGCATTAATTTGAAAACGGCTTTCCAGAATCGGCATATTGGTAGAATAAAATACCTGCCAGACCTGGAAATTTTCCCTTAATACCGGATCACCCATAATGTCGTTGGTCAGACGAATCCAGGCTTCAGGACTACTGGCCAAGCCATGAATCAATACCAGCACTTTCTTGTCCGGATTATAAGGTTCCAGCATATACAGATGCGGCATGCTCAGACTGTCTTCGCGATTAATCAGCGTCAGATAGGCTAAACGCCCCAGATTGTTCTCGGCTAGCCATAAACCGTAAGGTGCGGAAAAGTTGGCGGCTAGCGCATATTCTTTCGAAGCTACTTTGATCTTTTCATGTTTATAAGGGTCATACAGTTTCAGGTGAAACTCCGAAGTAGATAAAATCTGTTCAGTCGAATTCGCGGATTTTGGTACAGCAGTAATGGTGGTCGCCAGATAGCGTGCTGAATGAATGTTAGGATTTTTACCATTTGGATAGTTGTGCTTGAGCGGATCGACAATATATTTTTTATCCTGCTCGGTTTGCTGTGCTTCAGGTAAAACCACTAAAAATTCTGAACCAAAACCATCACGACGAGTAATGGAACGTAGGCCGGAAAAGTTCATGTTATAGGTGGACATCAGCTGTTCAATGGTCTGGTTTTTCAGCTGCGGAAAATTTTCCAGATCAATGGTGTATACACTGTCACCGACCTGAATGCGCTGGCCGGACTGTTTGGCTTCATAACGTTCAGCATAGCGTTGAATCAGATGAGCAATCGCCAGGTTATAAAAGTCACGAATCTGGACCTGGCGGTTATCAAAAATCCGCTCTTGCGGCGCACGCTCGGTTTTAAATAGATAGGCATAGCTATAACGAATGCTTTTATCCAGCATCGTGAGCTGCTGATCCAGACATTTCTGGATATTCTGTTTGTGTTGTTGCTGTTTTTCCGGTGACCGGGTTTTGTTTAAGACACCGGTGTTGCATTCGGCAGACTTGGCATTTTGTAAGGAGTTGGCGAGATATAATTCACTTGCTGTAGAAAGCAATTGTTCATCTAAAATCTGGGGAATACTTTTCAGATCTTCCACACATTCTTCGGGCTGATCAATACAGATCTGGGCTTCACGCCCTGTCATGGACAACACATTCAGACTGGCTTCACTGAGCTTGTCGCGGGTCAAGATACTGTCACGCTCATTGTTCAGCGTGACATTAATGGCCTGTTCCTTAACACTGACCACCTGACAGCCGCTGAGTACGCTGGTGATGAGTAAAGTGCACAGCATTAATCTTTTATTTATTTTTTCGTGCATAAAACTTTTCACTGAATTCAAGTTATAAAGCGGGATAATGTTTTGTATTTTACTAATTTTTTCCCATAAAAATAGACCGCCGTAGCAGTCTATTTGTAATCAAATTGAAGCGAATCTTGATTATGGCGTTACAGGTGCTGTTGCTGGCTCTGTAGCCGGAGCAGGTGTTGAGCTTTGCAGAATTTGCCAAACATTCCAGCGGCCATTTTTTTCAATTTCCTGAATCAGGCGGTCAGCCACCTCAGCTTCTTGCGGATATTTCACCTTATAGTTCGCCAGGGTTTGAGTGGCATTTTTCTTCTGTTCCAAAGCAATATAGTTATTGGCTGCAGAAAGATAAGCCTCCTGAACGCCAGCTTTCATGGCTTTGTCCAGATAAGCGATGGCTTCTCGTTGACCACCGCCTTCAGACAGACCAAAACCAAACCAGAAGTTGACTTCAGGATCATCCGGGTTAATTTTGAGAATACGCTGGGCATAGGTCAGGGAATTGGTGGTATAAACTGAACCCAGATCCAGGTTACGTGCCATCACGCTGGCTTTAAAAGCACGCATCAACACATCAAAAGAGGCATTTGGACGGGCCGCTAAAGTATCCAGTTGTCGGGTGACTTCACGCAATTTGGCTTCAAAACCACGGCGTTCCTGACGATCGCTGAAACGTGGTGGATAATGACGTGCCTTACCTTCGACCATTTGCAGGAAATCGTCAATTTCGGTGATATCGATTTCATTTGAATTGGCAAGTGCTGCATAACGCATTGCACGTGTATTGCTATCTACCACTGGAATAATCAGTTTATTCACATCCAGGGTCAGTTGCTTGGATGGATCATTAGGATCCGTCACCACCATCTTGGTTACAGGCTGCGCTGCAGCTTTTTTCAAATGCACTTCAAATTCAGGTGGTTCATTATAATTGAATGGATTTAAAGCATAAAATGGTGGGCTCAGTTCAGGCTCTACAAAAACCACTTGATCTACAGGTTTCTCAGCAGATTTCTGAGGAGTGGTTGAACACGCAGTAATTGTGAATGCTAAGCAAGCAAGTGCCAAGGGCTTAAAGGTCATAATAGTCATCCATTCTGTTATTTTTAAAACATCTATTCAAAAATTGCATGATCGTCAGTCTATGAAAACTATAACCATCATGCAAGTAAACCCGTGTTACAGAGTGAAGTGTGATATTCATGCCTTGGATTGGCTGGTTTGCGCTTCACATTCACGGCGCGCTTCTTCCAGAATCTCTAACTCTTTTTTACTCAAAGGCTGGCCATCCTGTTGCTGCTTGTTAAAGGTCGGATCTAACAAAGAAAGACGATTGCACAAGTTGTTCATGCGTTTTTCATTTTGCTGAATGCGATCCAGCAGAATCCGCATGCCTTCCAAAATCGGATCGGACTGGTCTTCAGTTGCGGCATAGGGCTGGAAACCGATACTTTCTGCATAGTCACGACGACGCGCTTCAGCATCATCTTTGGGTTTGTCTTTGGTGATAAAACGTGCCGGGTTGCCCACAGCTGTGGCGTTCTCAGGAACCGCTTTGGTGACGACCGCATTAGAACCGACTTTGGCATTTTTACCCACGGTAAATGGCCCTAGAATCTTGGCACCAGCACCGACCACCACGCCATCTTCTAGGGTCGGATGACGTTTACCTTTATTCCAGGTCGTTCCACCCAAAGTCACGCCGTGATAAAGCGTCACGTCATCGCCAATTTCAGCAGTTTCGCCAATTACGACACCCATACCGTGATCGATAAAGAAACGGCGGCCAATTTTTGCGCCGGGATGAATTTCAATGCCGGTGGCAAAGCGGCTAAACGAAGACAACGCACGCGCAGTTCCTTTACAGTCTTTGTTCCATAGCTCATGTGCCATGCGATGCATGATCAGCGCATGAATGCCAGGATAAGTGGTTAAGACTTCTAAGGTATTGCGTGCTGCAGGATCGCGCGCAAAGACAGCTTGTATATCTTCTTTGAGCTGTTTTAGCATTAGATTTGATCCTCGTCCTGTGATGATGTGTGTGAAGATTTTTTCCAGGTGCCGTTGTTCAATGCCTGAACACGGCTAAAAATACCACGAAGTAAGTGATATTCCATACGATCTAATTGTATACGTCCAAAGAGACGACGCAAGCGTAAAGGCAATAATCTTGGATTTTTTGGGTCCATAAATTCAATTTCTGCCAGCATTTTTTCCAAGTGCGGGTAGAACTGTTCCATCTGGGCATGGTTGACCAAAGGTTCATCCCATTCCATTTCAATGCCATCAATGACTTGCATGGTCGCTTTAGCATCACGTGGCTGTTCAATTTGACTCATCGTCGCCATGCGCATTTCATAGCAGATCACCTGAATCGCCTGAGCCACATTCAATACGCCATAGTCAGTATTTACAGGAATAGTCAGATGATAATTGGCCATCGCCAGTTCTTCATTGGTCAGACCACGGTCTTCACGGCCAAATAGAATCGCGACTTCCTGCTGATCTTGTACCACGGCGGTCATGGCTTTTTCAGCGGCAGGGCGCACATCTAACAGCGGCCAGGGAATGGTACGGCTGCGTGCGCTAGTACCGAATACAATCTGACAGTCTTTAATGGCATCTTGAAGTGTTTCTACAATCTCGATCTGCTCGATCAGGTCAGTTGCACCCGCGGCCAGCGCATCAATATCCGGATGTGGATAGGTTTTCGGTGCCACCAGAACCAGCTTAGACAAGCCCATGGTTTTCATGGCACGTAGGGCACTGCCGATATTGGCAGGTAAAGTGGTATTGACCATGACAATACGCACATGGGAGAGATGTGCTGAAACAGCAGCATTGTCAATTTGACTCATGAGGATTCCAATTTTAAGGTGTTTTAAAGATCAGGATTTATGAATATTGCGGCTGGGATTCAGCCTGATACAGTTCCAGTGCATCATCCATGCTCATGCCCACAGGCGGCGGAGGAATATCCACCGGCTTGGCCTGTTCATAGGACACGGCTTTGGCAGCTTTGGACTTGACCTGATACTCAATATGCAAGGCTTCTTTACCAAAATAGTCACGCAATTTGGCTAAGAGCTCATCCAGTGGGGCGACTTTCCAGTTGAGACCCAGATGCAGTTCAGTCGTGGCATACGGATAGTCCAGATACAGAATCACCGGAATATGTGCGGACATATCAACATTGCAATAAGGAGTCAGAATCTGCTGCAAGTCCCGGCTCAAGCTCTTGCTGAAATGCTCGGCTGTGAGAGTGATCTTGATGCTATTGGCACGTTTCTGGCGAATTTCATTCAGGCTGAATGCTTTGGTGAGGCGTCCCATCGGACGGTCAAAGCCTTCACGCTCATAGATTTCGCCTTCAATCACCACCACTTTATCGAGCTGGATAATCTCTTTAAAGCGGTTGAAGCGTTCGTGATTGGCTGAAATTTCAATCCGTGCCGTACCATCATCCAGTGTCATCATCATCCGGTTCGGGAAATTGGCAATATCCACCACCAGTCCTGCAAACACGGTGGTCACACCACGGCGTGTTGGCGTCAGCTCATTGATCTGACTAGGCACAAAGGCTTTCAGTTCATTGCGATACACATCAATCGGGTGACCGGTTAAATACAGACCAAGTGTATCTTTTTCACCTTTCAGACGAACTTCATCTGCCCATGGTTTGACTGGCTTAGATGGCTTGCGCTGAACTTCTTCCACTTCGCCAAACAGGTCCATGATGCCGGTTTCACGATTGGAACGTGCCTGTTCCGCAGCTTGAACCGCTTCAGGCAGTTGCGCCATCAGGTCGGCGCGGTCAATGCCTAAGCAATCCAATGCACCTGAACGAATCAGTGCTTCCAGAGTACGCTTATTGATTTTTTTCAGGTCAATACGATGACAGAAATCAAACAAGTCACGGAATGAACCTTCTTGCGCACGCGAGTCAATCACTGACTGCATCGCCGCTTCACCGACGCCTTTGATCGCACCCAGACCATAGACAATGGTTTGCTCATCGATAGCATGGAATTGATACAGCGACATATTCACTGACGGCGGTAAAACTTCCAGATTATTCTTGCGACAGTCATCAATCAGGAATACCACGTTGTCGGTGTTCTGCATCTCCGAGGTCAATACCGCAGACAGGAATTCCGCCGGATAATGTGCTTTCAGCCATGCAGTTTGGTAGGCAACCAAAGCATAAGCAGCCGCATGCGATTTGTTAAAACCGTAGCCGGCAAACTTTTCCATATAGTCAAAGATATGGTTGGCCGTAGCTTCATCAATGTCTTTTTTCGATGCACCTTCAATAAAGATCTGGCGCTGTTTGACCATTTCTTCCGGTTTTTTCTTACCCATGGCACGACGTAACAAGTCCGCGCCACCGAGGGTATAGCCGGCACAGTACTGTGCAGCCTGCATTACCTGTTCCTGATACACCATAATCCCGTAGGTGGGTTCTAGCACGCCTTCAAGCAATGGATGCAGATATTCAAAATCGCCACCATGCATCCGGTGGATAAAGTCAGGAATCAGATCCATCGGGCCTGGACGGTACAGCGATACGAAGGCAATAATTTCTTCAAACTTGCTCGGGCGTGCCTCTTTCAGCATCTTCTTCATGCCCACGGATTCAAACTGGAATACCGCGGTGGTGTTGGCATTGGCAAAGACCAGATATGCGTCTTTATCTTCAAGCGGGATATAAGCAATATCTAAAGGTTTATCCGCTTTGATGCGTTTATTGATATTTTTAACCGCATCTTCAATCACCGTCAGGTTACGCAAACCCAAGAAGTCAAACTTCACCAGACCTGCAGATTCGACATCGTCTTTATCGAACTGTGCCACGCGTCCGGTACCATCGGCATCACACATGACCGCAGAGAAATCGGTAATTTTGGTTGGCGAGATCACCACACCACCGGCGTGTTTACCGGTGTTTCGGGTAATACCTTCCAGTTTCAGTGCCATTTCCCAGATTTCGGCTGCATCGTCATGGTCTGGATTGGATGGATTGGTGACGATATCTTTAAGCTGGGGTTCAGCTTCTAGTGACTCAAGCAGGCTTAGACCTAAAGGCTTGGTCGGAATCATTTTCGAAATACGATCCGCCAAGCCATAAGATTTACCCAAAACGCGGGCAACATCACGAATCGCACCTTTGGCCGCCATGGTACCGAATGTTGCAATCTGGGAGACCGCATCACGGCCATAGGTACGTGCTACATAGTCAATTACGCGGTCACGACCTGCGATACAGAAATCGACGTCGAAGTCGGGCATCGAAACACGTTCCGGGTTCAGGAAACGTTCGAACAGCAGTTCATAACGCAGCGGATCAAGATCGGTAATTTTTAAGCTATAGGCCACCAATGAGCCCGCACCTGAACCACGGCCCGGACCGACCGGGACGCCGTTACTTTTCGACCACTGAATGAAGTCCATCACGATCAGGAAGTAGCCGGGGAATCCCATCGAGTTAATGATATTAATCTCGTATTCGATACGCTCATCATATGGCTTGCGAATGTCCGGCCAGTCTTCATCACGTTGTTCAGGCGGATACAGGAAATTCAGGCGTTCTTCCAGACCTTCTTTGGACAAGTGTGCAAAGAAGGTATCAATGGTATGACCTTCAGGAATCGGATAATCAGGCAGGAAGTATTTGCCCAGTTGCAGCGTCACATTACAGCGTTTGGCAATGTGATAGGTGTTCTCAATCGCAGATGGAATATCCGAGAACAGCGCTGTCATTTCTTCAGCAGATTTGAAATATTGTTCAGGTGAATAGGTTTTAGGGCGGCGGTTGTCACCAAGCACATAACCATCTGCAATACATACCCGTGCTTCATGCGCTTCATAATCTTCACGGGTCATGAAATGCACATCATTATGTGCGACCACACCGATATTGTATTTTTTTGCCAGCTTAACGGCTTCCAGAATAAAGTTATCTTCATCCGGACGATTGGTACGGGTCAGGGCAAGATAAACACGATTACCAAATTTTTCGACCCATTCTTCTAGCAGCGGTTCCGCTTTTTGCGGATTTGAACTCATCAGCATTTTGCCGACATCGGAATGCATGCCGAGCAGGGCAATCATGTCCTCAGGCTGATTTAAAATCCATTGTTTTTGAACGCAGGGAATATCCAGTTGCTGGCCACTGATAAAGCCTTCAGATACTAATTCAGTCAAATTACGCCAGCCGGTATTGGTCATGGCCAATAAGGTCATGCGATGTTCGGCATCATTCAGGCGAATTTCAGAACCCAGAATCGGCTTGATGCCTTTGCTCAGACATTTGCCATAGAACTTGACGGCAGCATGCAGGTTAGAAAGATCCGTGAGCGCAAGGGCAGGCATCTGTTCTTCTTCGGCAGCTTTGACCAAGTCAGGTATCCGTACGATGGATTCAGTAATCGAAAATTCTGTATGAATACCAAGATGAACAAAGTGCATAGATGAGTCCCTGCTAAAACCATTGAATAGTTTAACATGGGATTTATTGTTTCAGTTTGAAATTGAGGGGAAATGGCTAACTTTTAGGTTAAGTTTGAATTTGATTTTTTAAGCTGATTATTTAGTTAGTTGTTAGAAGATATTTTCTTTTACTTTTGACGGGACAAAAGTAACAAAACCCCTTTGTTGATCTGATGGCACTTCCATGTGCCACAAATCAACGGGCGACTTCCTGTCGCCGTGGCACGTATCAAATAGTTGCAGGACTTTACTTTGAAATAATGAGAAAGGGATCGTAAGTATTAAAAACAATAAAACCCTCTTTTTAGAGGGCTTTATTCATACATAAAAACTAGCTTAACGAAGTCGGGATAACCAGTCACCGAGGCTTTGTACAATCTGCACTAGAATCAGTAATACAATCACCGTCATGATGACTACAGAGGTATCAAAACGCTGATAACCATAAGAAATCGCTAAGTCACCAATACCACCCGCACCGACAGCACCGGCCATTGCCGTTGCACCAATCAAACTGATGGTAGCAGTAGTCAAGTTTAGAATCAGGGAACTACGCGCTTCCGGCAGAATAAACTTAAAGATAATCTGCATTGGCGTCGCGCCCATGGCTTGGGCAGATTCGATAATACCCTCATTCACTTCGAGTAAAGATGTTTCAATCAGGCGACCAATGTATGGACCGACATAAATGGTTAATGGAACAATCGCTGCCCATGTACCAATCGATGTGCCGACAATTAACTTGGTCAGTGGAATGACTGCGATTAGCAGGATAATAAACGGCAGCGAACGTAGCGCATTCACAATCGGATTGAGACCGTGATAAATCACACGATTCGGCAGAATTCCATTCGGACGTGTTACCAACAGGGTAATCGCCTGAATAAAGCCCCAGATACAGCCAAATAGCATCGCGAAGAACACCATATGAAAGGTTTCTTGCAGCGCTGTCACAAACTGATTTATCGACAGGGAGCTTTTCCAGAACGGCGCCGTGATCGTTGTTAGCCACTGTACAATCAAATCTCTCATGCCTGTACTCCCGCCTGATCGACTTGTACGCCGTGTTGTTCAAGGAATTTTATTGCTGCTTGAATTTCTTGTGCATCACCCAGTAGCTGAATAAACATCTGGCCAATCACCGTGCCATTAATTTCGGTCATATTGGCAAATAGAATATTTAAACTGATATTAAATTGTTTAATCACCGCTTGAATCACGGTTTCCTGAGCCGAACTGCCGAGGAATTTCAGGCAATAAATACTGTTGTGATTCTGGTTTTCCAGATTGGTCAGAATATTGACTGGTAAATGCTGCTGTAATACGGTCTGAATGAAATTCTTGGTGGTCGGGTGCTGTGGTTGACTAAATATTTGTAAGGTACTACCGGTCTCAATTACGTCACCTTTTTCCATCACGGCGACATAATCACATACAGTTTCAATCACATCCATTTCATGGGTAACCATAACAATGGTGATGCCTTGTTCTTCGTTAATTTTTTTAAGTAGCTGTAGAACAGATTTGGTGGTTTGTGGGTCCAGTGCAGAAGTCGCTTCATCACAGAGTAAAATTTTTGGATGATTGGCAAGGGCACGAGCGATCCCGACACGCTGCTTTTGACCGCCAGACAATTCATCTGGAAATGCATGACGTTTATGTTTCAGGTCAATAAAGTCTAATAATTCTTCGAGGCGTTTTTCTCGTTCTGCCTTGCTCCAGCCCAGGAGTTTCATTGGCATTTCGATATTGGCTGCCACGGTTTTGGTTTGCATTAAATTGAAATGCTGGAAAATCATCCCGATGCTGGCACGTTCTTGACGCAATGCTTTGGCATCAAGTGCGGTAAAGTCTGTTCCGTTAATGATAATCCGGCCTGAGCTTGGGCGCTCAAGCAGGTTGATCAGACGGATGAGGGTGCTTTTACCGGCACCACTATAACCGATGATGCCAAAAATACTGCCGGTTGGAATCTGAAGATTAATCTGATTCAAGGCATGCAAGGTTTGACCCTTAAGCTCATACTGTTTTGAAATATCTTTAAATTCAATCATAGTGTCAAAAACTGCATCACGGATAAAAAAACAGGCAAGAAATCGTCCTTGCCTGTTCTAAAAGTCTATTATAGTACTATTTTGATTCAGTTAAATACGTCACCGGTTTGTTTACCGCAACTTTCGTACCACCAAAATGTTCATCAACATATGCTTTTACTGCTGGCGTATGATACAACGCACCTACTTTTTGCAGGACTGGATCGTTTTGACGGTCTGCTGCAACCGCTAATACGTTGACGTTCATTTTTGTGCTTTGATCAATTGGCTCATAGTAAATCGCATCTTTTAATACGTTTAAACCACCTTCCATTGCCAGGGTATTGCCCAGCACAATCGCATCCACTTCGTCTTTTACGCGTACTGCAGTCGCCATTTGAATCGGCTTAATCACGATTTGTTTTGCATTTTCGGTCACATCAGACGTTGTGCCTTTGACATTGTCAAAACTAGCTTTTAACTTAACCAGACCTGCCGATTGTAAAAGCAATAATGCACGTGATTCGTTTGCGCCGTCATTCGGAATGGCAATGGTCGCACCGGTTTTAAACTCATTCAAAGATTTTACTTTGCTTGAGTAAATGCCCATTGGCTCTAAATAAGTGGTAGATAGAGGCGCAATTTTGGCTGTGTTGGCATCGTTATAAGCCACCATATAGGCATAAGACTGGAATGCATTCACATCAATTTCTTTGTTGGCTACTGCCGTGTTCATTGACACATAGTCAGTGAAATTTTTCACATCAAGTTTGATGCCAGCTGCTTTGGTTTCAGGCAGGGTCGCGATATAACGCCATACGTCTGCATCTGAACCGGTCGAAGCCATAGTTACAGTTTGAAGACCATTTGCATCTTTAGTTTGCGCTGCATCAGTGGCAGGCGCTTCCTGTTTACCACACCCAGTTAAAGTCAATACAGAGGCACTCAAGATAACGCCAAGTAACTTTTTCATGAAATTGTCCTAATTCTATTCTTGCCTAGAGTATAAGCATTTTTAAATCGTGTTAAATAAGAGTTTTATTACGATCTAAGTAGGTGGCTTGATCATTGCTAAGGAGGGCTTGAGATCAGAAGATGCAAGCGTGCAGCAACAGTTCTGATGAACTTGATCAAGTCAGAGGCAGCCCAAATCTGATGTACTTGATCTATTTTGGAGAGAGAAAATAGATATTTTATAAGTACATGGAAAGGTTTAGGGGCTCTGAAGTTGTGGATATCATAGCAATAAATCTATATTCGATATACTGGATAGAAGAGCCTTGCTTATCTCTTTAGTCGAATATAAAAAAAGATCTTTTAAACAAAATGTTAATTAAAACAATATATTATTTATATTGAAAATATAGTTTTAATGGATGTGTTTAAATAGTGATCTTTATAAGATTTTGTAAGATAGAAATATGAAAAATGTATATAAATAAATATAAGAAAAATATCTTATTTTGGGGAAATTAAGGAAATTCTATCATTAACGAGATAAATCTTTCCTTTATATTAACTTAAGCGAGTCAGTATCTGATCTTGGTTTCCTCTGGTCATGATACTACAAGCTTGTTTTAACAGAAGGGAATATACAGATAATCTGAACGCTGTTTTTCATAGAGTACGTGTCTACACAAGATATGATCGGCAGGTACAAGTGGATGATCAAACTCTCCCACTTTTTCTAAGCCAATATTTTGCATGACACGTTCTGAGGGCGTGTTGATGCAGGCAGTAAAAGAAATGACTTTCTCTAGGCGCAGGGTTCTAAAGGCATATTTCAGTACAGCTTTGGCTCCTTCAGTTGCATAGCCTTGGTTCCAGTATTGCGGTAACAAGCGCCAGCCAATTTCAGGCGCATCGGCAATTTTAAGCTCAGGTGGATGCACGTGTAAGCCAATAAAACCGATGAATTCGCCTGTAGCTTTGAGTTCTACAGCAAAGAGTCCCCAGCCACGTGTATTAATTGCATTACGAATACGCTCAAGAAAAGCAGTTGCCTCAGCCGCATCGAGTTTTTAGGGAAGTAGCGCATGACCTCGTTATCTGCACACATTTGGATAAATGGAGCTATGTCAGAGTCTTGCCATTGGCGCAGGATCAGGCGAGGGGTTTGGAGATATATATTCATATAAAATCAGATCTTGTTTAAGGATTTACTTCTTTCTTTGATGACCTTTAATCTTTGACCAACAAATTCTTTATAAACTTTTAATTGAGTTTCTGATGTACCAATGATGTATTGATCTGCATAAAAAGCTAGTTTTCTATTCATTTTTTTAACGAAATCAATAGATACGTGATTTATTCCATTCGGAAATAAATCTGATTTATTAATCATATATCCTAGTTTGGGTGAAATTGCATAAAAATAGTCAGCTTCTTCACTAGGTGGGGCAATTAAATCGGCTTCATTTATTTTTGAATGCACATTAATAATTGGATGATCTGATGTAATAAAATCCTCATTAGAATCATTGATTAGTAGACAGTGTTTATCAATTTTACGAGTTTTGAAAAAATCAGCTCCGATATTCATGCCAAAGATGTAACTTATGCACCACCAAGATTGTTTAGAAATTTCCTGTATAGTGGGATTAGTTTGAGCAGCTAAAATTTTATTTCGAAAAGGTGCAGTTCTAGCAATTTGATGACCAAAAAAATTCATAAAGCGAATCATATTTTCTTGATCATCGAGAATTCTGAAATTCTGCTTTTGAAGTTCTTTTAGAATTGTATAGGCATCTTTTTCTATTGCAGTATGAATATTTTCTAAAGTGTTACTTTTAAATGCCTCAAGGTGAGCTATAACTTTTTGGTCAGTTTCATTAATACTTTTTACTGAGTGATATAGTTTTTCTATTTCCTGAATTTTTAAAAACGGATCTAAAAATGATTTATGGATTTTTTGTAATTCTTTAGGTGATTGTGCTGATAAATGTAAAAAAAACTGCAATTGCTCATTAGTGATATATCTAACTCGATATAAATCTGTCTCTTTTGCTATCGCTTTAACACTATCACATGCTATTTTAAATTTTTTTGTTGTATACCAAACATCTGAATTATTTGTAGACCAACTTTTTAAGTAGTTAGCCCATACATAATGATTTTCTCTTTTTAATTGTAATTGTTTAGGTGTGAATTCCCATTGGCTTGCGGTAGGCATATGAATTTTTATTGAAAGTAATTAAAAGTATTTTATACATTCTTTTAAAAATTTTGTGAAATTGACTCGTAAATAAATCAAAAACCCCGCACTTAGCGGGGTTTTTTCTTAATCGAAATTCAGATTAAGCATTTTCACGCGCAATCGCACGGTAACCAATGTCTTTACGATATTGAACGCCGTCGAACGTTACTTTTTGGCAAAGTTCTAAAGCTTTTGCTTGTGCTTCACCAATGGTATTACCCAGTGCAGTCACGCAAAGTACACGACCACCAGCAGTGACGATATCGCCATTTTCATTGGCTTTAGTACCTGCATGGAACACTTTCGCATCAGTCATTTCAGTGTCTAAGCCTGAAATCACATCACCATTGCTTGAAGTTTCTGGGTAGCCTTTTGACGCTAAAACGATACCAACAGTCTTGCGCTCATCCCATTCAGCTTCAGCAGGTAAGTTACCTGCAATACCAGCTTCAACGAGATCCACCAAAGATGATTTTAAACGCATCATGATCGGTTGAGTTTCAGGGTCACCAAAACGACAGTTAAACTCGATTACTTTTGGTTGACCTTTGTCGTCAATCATCAAGCCAGCGTATAAGAAACCAGTGTAAACGTGACCGTCTTTTTTCATACCTTCAACGGTAGGACGCATCACTTCATTCATGGTTTTTTCAAACACATCAGCAGTCACAACAGGTGCAGGAGAGTAAGCACCCATACCGCCGGTGTTCGGACCTTGGTCGCCTTCAAAAATACGCTTATGGTCTTGTGATGTTGCCATTGGCAAGATGTTGTCGCCATCAATCATACAAATGAAAGATGCTTCTTCACCCGCAAGGAATTCTTCGATCACAACGCGAGAACCTGCATCGCCAAACTTGTTACCTGCAAGCATGTCATCAATTGCTGCAAATGCTTCTTGATTGGTCATGGCAACGATTACGCCTTTACCTGCAGCAAGACCATCAGCCTTGATCACGATTGGCGCACCATTTTTCTCAACAAATGCTTTCGCAGCATCTACTTCAGTAAATACGTCATAGAAAGCCGTTGGAATGTTATGGCGTTTAAGGAAGTGTTTAGCGAATGCTTTAGAGCCTTCAAGCTGCGCAGCAAATTGAGTTGGACCCCAAATTTTAACGCCAGCTTCACGGCATGCATCTACAACACCATTCACAAGTGGTGCTTCAGGGCCGACAATGACAAGTTCAACTGCATTGCTTTTTGCAAAGTCGATAATCGCAGCATTGTCTAAAATATTTAAGGCAACATTTTCGCATTTATTTTCTGTTGCAGTACCTGCATTACCCGGTGCTACAAATACTTTTGCGACTTTATCATCTTGCGCGATTTTCCATGCAAGTGCATGTTCACGACCACCATTACCCAAAACTAAAATATTCATTAAAAAAAATCCTTCTGAAATAGAATCCCCTTAAATCCCCCTTTGATAAAAGGGGGACTCCCTTCGCTCTACTATGATATAGAAAACCCTCCTTTATTAAGGAGGGCTAGGGAGGATTTAAAATTAATTAGTGACGGAAGTGACGCATACCAGTGAACACCATTGCAATACCAGCTTCGTCAGCCGCAGCAATCGTTTCTTCATCACGCATAGAACCACCCGGTTGGATAATGCATTTGATGCCTGCTTTTGCAGCGTTATCAATACCATCACGGAATGGGAAGAATGCGTCAGATGCCATTACCGCACCTTCAACCACTAGACCCGCGTGTTCAGCTTTGATCGCAGCAATACGGGCAGAGTTGACACGGCTCATTTGACCTGCGCCCACACCAATGGTTTGACGGTTTTTAGCATAAACAATCGCGTTAGACTTTACGTATTTCGCCACTTTCCAAGCGAAGATCATGTCATCGATTTCTTGTTCAGTCGGCGCACGTTTAGTCACAACTTTAAGATCATCTTTCGTGATCATGCCCAAGTCTTGATCTTGAACTAACAAACCGCCGTTTACGCGTTTGTAGTCAAGTTGCGATTGACGCGCATCGATTGCTGGGAGTTCGCCACATACAAGTACACGTACATTTTTCTTCGCACCTGTTACTTCAAGAACGCCTTCAGCAACACTCGGTGCAATGATCACTTCAACGAATTGACGATCAACAATGGCTTGTGCAGTTGCAACGTCTAATTCACGGTTGAATGCAATGATCCCGCCGAATGCAGATTCAGGATCTGTTGCATACGCAAGATCATAAGCTGCTTGAATACCGTCTAGAGAAACTGCAACGCCACATGGGTTCGCGTGTTTAACGATCACACAAGCAGGCTTCGCAAATGATTTTACACATTCAAGAGCAGCGTCAGTATCTGCAATGTTGTTATAAGAGAGTTCTTTACCTTGTAACTGTTTCGCTGTTGAAACAGAAGCTTCAGTCGCTGTGTCTTCTACATAGAATGCAGCAGCTTGATGTGGGTTTTCACCGTAACGAAGGTCTTGAACTTTGTTTAATTGGGTATTGAAAGTACGTGCAAATTTGTCTGCTTGACCTTCTTCTTTACCTACGCGCGCGCCTAAGTAAGATGCGATCATGCCGTCATATTGAGCAGTATGTTCAAATGCTTTTACTGCTAGGTCAAAACGAGTTGCATGAGATAAAGCACCCTCAGCTTTAAGCTCGGCAACGACAGTTGCATAGTCAGAAGCATTTACGATGATACCTACAGATGCATGGTTTTTTGCTGCAGCACGAACCATGGTAGGACCACCGATGTCGATGTTTTCGATAGCATCAGCAAGTGAACAGTTTGGTTTGGCTACCGTTGCAGCAAATGGATAAAGGTTTACAACGACTAAATCAATAGCATCAATGTTGTGTTCAGCCATCACAGCTTCGTCTAGACCACGACGAGCCAGGATACCCCCATGAATTTTTGGATGTAGTGTTTTTACACGGCCGTCCATCATCTCTGGAAAACCTGTATGCTCCGAAACTTCAACTACAGCCACATTATTGTCTTTCAACAATTTGTAGGTACCACCTGTAGATAAAATTTCTACCCCTAGAGCAGCAAGTTCTTGTGCAAATTCAACAATACCAGTCTTGTCAGACACAGAGATTAAAGCGCGTTTAATAGTCATGATCTTCGTCACAGTTTTCAAGGAACAGAATAAAACAAAATCAGCAATTTACAGGTTAAAAAAAATGCCTGCGGAAGCCGCAAGCATTTTATCATTTATTCACTCATTAAACCGTGAGCTTTTAACTTTTTACGTAAAGTACCACGGTTGAGTCCGAGGATCTCGGCAGCACGTGTTTGGTTACCACGTGTATATTCTAGAACTACAGATAGAAGAGGTTTCTCCATTTCTGCTAGCACCATGTCGTATACCTGAGAAGGTTGCTCGCCCTGCAGTTGTGCAAAATAGTGGCGAACTGCGCGATCTACGTGGATACGTAAAGCAACATCAGATTGTGCAGTAAAAATAGGAGATTTGCTATTCATGCGAATTAATCCGAAAAACAAATATCACTTGGGTAAAGTGATATATAAAAGTGGTCTAGAAATTGAAATGAACTCCATTTTAGATCCTAAAACGGAAGTTCTAAAACTTAGTCATTACATTGAGCCTGTAGCTTGACACATCTCTGCGATTTGGTCGAAAAATAAGCGTAACAATAGTTAAAGTTTTGTTACTGACCAAAATCAAAACAAAAAAATCTGCACGATACGCAATAAATTTTATAGCGCATTAGGCAAGACTGTATTTGTTGTGAAAAAGTCGCGAGGAGTTGCAGCACATAGCTTTCGTGGCGCGTATCATACCATTGTCTAAGCAAAAGTGAGCAAGAAAACTGCATTTTTTTTAACTTTTTTTAATTTTTTAATGCTTTCTCAGCAGATTAGGGGCGAATTATTTCCAAAGTATAGCGATCAAAGCTTTTGCGATCGACTGGAAGCTTAAATTTGAATTTAAACGGGCTGTTTTTTGGGATGCGCTGAATATTGACCAGACTTTCAATCAGGTACTCTTCGGAGGACAGGTTATAAGTTGCAATCACTTCACCGCGATGTTCCAGATTGATTCTTAAAATCGGTAAGGCCAGGCTACGGTCATGAAAATTGATCAGCTCACCGCTAAACTCAGCTTCATTATTACCGGTTGCCTTGATTTTGACTTTATTGGCCTGAATCAGTGTGTAGTATTTTTCCAGATTGGAACAATTAAACACTTCACAGGCAGTGTTAAAGGCCAGGCTCATAACGTGACTGTTTTTGATGTATTGCGGATTGAACCAGAAGAATTGAAACATCAGCAGGCTGAACAGTGACAGATTGAGTAAACTCCAGCCTATATAGTACATTGGCCCGCGTTTAGTCTGTTTTTCTGCCTGATCTTCCCAATTCATGCTCGGTAATACTGAAATTGGCTCGGTACTGAAATAATTCAGGTTATTTAAATAGGTTTCCAGGTCAATATTGGAATGTTCAACTTTTTGATCAAAAATCTGTAGCAGGCTATGACGATTGTGCTGATCTGCGTGATAAACACCTGAGTTATTTTGAGTATCAGTTTCGCTGAATTCGCTGAATTCGCTGGAGTTCGACTGAGCCTGAGATATTGATGCGGTGACCGAATTCCGGGTTTCGGTCACCAAATGCGATAAGGCATTAAATGAAGTAGTACATTTGGGACAGCAAACCATACCCTGCGCAACGGTGAGTTGAGCAACTGTGACCTTATAGGTGGTGGAACAGGTAGGGCAATGGGTTCTTTTGTCACTCATGGATTATTTATAGGCTCATTCGTTCTTATGGCGTTTACCCGAGATACGGCACCAGTGCTCGTCTCGTTTTTCTACCTCTAATATATCAAAATAATTTGAGTAAATGCTAGTAACATCAGCAACTTGCTCTTCAATAACACCCGCAAGTGCGAACTGTCCCTCAGATTTAATTAAAGTTGCGAACTCAGGAGCCAGCATCATTAGTGGTGCTGCCAGAATATTGGCAACAAATACGTCAGCTTTGGTATTGCCGAGTTCATCTCTAAATTCTTCTGGCAGTCCGACATAAAGCTTGTCCAGTACGCCATTCAGTTCAGCGTTTTGCTGAGTCGCCAGTACAGCTTGTGGATCGATATCCGTGGCATATGCTTTTTTCGCACCTAATAAGAGTGCAGCTACCGCGAGAATGCCTGAGCCACAGCCATAATCGATGACAATTTTATCTTTCACATTAATTTTGCCGAGCCATTGTAAGCACAGGAAAGTTGAAGCGTGGTTGCCTGTTCCGAAAGCCAGCCCTGGATCAAGCTTGATGTTTACCGCATCGGCATCAGGTGCTTCCATCCATTCGGGTACGATCCAGTATTTATCAGCAATCTGAATTGGCTCATAGGCATCCATCCAGGTGCGTTCCCAAGCCTGATCTTCAATCAACTCATGACGGATCGGAGCATCTGGCATTTGTGCACGAATAAAGGTTTCTAGTGCGGTAACATCAATTTCTTCGCCTTCTTCCTGCGCATAAATACCAGTCACAATCACTTTATTCCAGAGTGGTGTTTCACCTGGAAGTGGTTCCAGCAAATCCTGGTTTTCAGCATCATCCAGAGTCACACTCACTGCGCCTAGCGAGCTGAGTAATGTCTCAGTAAAATCAACCTGAGCCTGTTCAACCGTAATATGAATTTGTAACCACTTCACAGAAATAACCTTTATACATTTTTCAAAAAGCTATTGTAACGGAAGTTCAGACTCAGCGCTGCTATCTTCTTGATCCATTCCCAAAATAAAAAGGATGCCTGAGGCATCCTTTAAATATCTTCAGATGTTGTCTAATCCAGATTTGTTAGGGGTGTTTGCGCCGGGAGTGGTGCAAGCCGATTCAACAAGCTGCCAAAAATTGCAGCAAAAATATACATAAAAATAGAATAAACCGCAGCCGGCATTGCCACAGCAGCACTGCCAATCACGGTCAGGGCAATAGTCATGGCGAGGGTACTGTTATGAATGCCAATCTCAAATGCGCTGGCACGGGCTTGAGCGCTATTAATATTCAGTAGTCGCGGAATCAGATAACCAATACTCAGACTTAGTATGCAGAACAAGGCAGTGGCCAGACCCACCTGGGTTAGATATTCACCGATATTTGTGCGTTCTTTAATAAGTGTGGCAATAATAATCAGCACCAAAAAGCCAATGGAAAAAATCCGCAGCGGCCGATTCAGTTTTGCGGTCACGCTTGGAGCATAGCGCCGAATTAACATGCCAATGCCCACTGGAATCAGGATGATCGCGAAGACTTGTAAAATCTTGCCGAATTGCAGGCCAACTTGCTGGCTATCCTGCATAAAATGCATGATCGAAAAATTAATAATTAAAGGTAGGGTAATCGCTGCAATGACTGAGTTGATAGCAGTCAGCGTGATATTGAGGGCTAAGTCACCTTTAAACAGGTAGCTAAACAGGTTGGCCGTTGCACCCCCTGGCGAAGCCGCCAAGAGCATCAATCCGACTGAGAGTAATGGGGTTAAAGCGAATAGCTTGCAAAGCAAAAAGGCAATGCCAACCAGAATAACCAGTTGGCAGAACAATGCTATAAATACGGCTTTGGGGTGACGAGTGACACGGCTAAAGTCCCGAGGTGTCAGTTCAAGGCCAAGTCCCATCATGATGATTGCAAGTGCCAGCGGCAGTAATATCGTTATAAGGCCAGAATCCATCTGTATGCTCCTTGTCGAAAATTGTTTTAATACTTCTGATTTTCTTTGGAAAAGCATACAGCCTTATAGCAAAATCAGCCAAATAAATTACAAATCTGATAAACGACTTTTATTACTATATACCACTTGCTGGCGGCTAATTAGCACACCGAAAATGGTCGCGAAACTGTACATGAAAATTGTATAAATGCCTGCTGGAATGGCCATCGTGACATTATTCAGAACCGAAATCGCAATGGTTAGGGCAATGGCTGTGTTATGAATGCCGATTTCAAAGGTACAAGCACGTGCCATTTTCTCTGGAATGCCCATGAGTAGAGGGATGCAATAGCCAATAAACAGGCTGGAAAAACATAAAATCGCAGTTGCTGTACCAATATTGGCAAAGTATTCGACCAAATTCGAACGTTCTCTGAAAATGGCGAATATGAATAGGATGGTTAGAAAACCGATAGAGAGTAAGCGCATGGGCCTGCTGACAGTAATCGACAGGTTTGGAAATTTGGCTCGAAGCAGCATACCCATGATCACGGGAATCAAGGTAATTAAAAACACTTGTACAATCTTTTCAACTGGAAAAGTCACGTTTGAGTCATGACTCATAAAGTAGTGTAAGGACAGATTGACAATAAAGGGCAAGGTAAAAATAGAGATGATGGTATTAATGGCGGTTAGAGTAATATTCAGTGCCACATCACCTTTATATATGTAGCTAAACAGGTTTGCGGTTGGACCACCGGGCGAGGCGGCCAGCAGCATCAGACCTACAGCAAGCAAAGCGGGCAAGTCCAAAATCAGACAAATAAAAAAAGCAATGCTGGGTAATAGGACTAACTGCGCAAATAAAGTAATAAAAATGACTTTAGGATAGCGACTTAAGCGCAGGAAATCTTTGATGGTGAGTTCTAGCCCCAGCCCCATCATCATAATTGCCAATGTAATTGGCAAAAAAACGCTAAAAAACCCCGAATCCATGAATTTGCCTTTTTATTATACATTTATAGGTATATTTCCAGTTTAGCCTAGATGAATAAATAAGCAATAAAAAACGGGCAAAATGCAGTCACTTTGCCCGTCAAAGCTTTTACTTGAAATCTAAACTATTTAGATATATATCGGCTACATACCTGGCTGGCCTTGCATTGGTGAATCAGGCTGTGCTGGCTGGTTCATCTGATGCTGCATAGGCTGGTTTTGCATATGTGGCTGCATCGGTTGGCTTTGCATCTGAGATTGTCCCTGAGGGCGTGGTGGCATAAAGCCTAATGCACATTTACCTTTGACTTCGGCACCATTGATGGTGGCAGTAGTCGCACCACTGTTGCCGCTACAGGTACTCATGAGTTCGGCTTCATCGCCTTTGATTGAAGCATTTTTGGATGAAGCGAAAAACTGCGGCTCACAGGTACCATTCCAGATAATGCCGCGATAGGCAAAACTGACTTGTGCACCTTGGGATTTGCCTTTACAAACCTGTTGGTACTTTTGTGCATTATAAATGGTTTCGACCTTATCATTCGCTGATGCAGCAAATGGCGCAAAACATAAACCACATAGAACGGTTGAGAGGAAAATATTCTTATTCATCTTTTATACCTTTGTTTGTAATGTAACCAATATATAGATTAAAAAATGCGCGAGATTAAACAATGCAAATCGAGTAAATTTCTCAGCTTATATGTTTAATTTATATAGTTCCTCTGCAAAGTTAAATTACAGTGCTTTATTGTTATGCGAGTTAAGGGCGATTTATCTCAGGATAAATTCAACTGAATTTGTCTACTTTAGAGTGAAATTTGCTATAATGCTCAGCTATTCTTTTTTATCTCTCAATTACCACTATGCATTATCCTAAAGTATACGATGTCATTGTTATCGGTGGCGGTCACGCCGGTACGGAAGCGGCTCTGGCTGCAGCGCGTATGGGTCGACAGACTTTACTCTTAACTCATAACATTGAGACTTTAGGGCAGATGAGCTGTAACCCGGCCATCGGTGGTATTGGTAAATCGCATTTGGTGCGTGAAATTGATGCTTTGGGCGGTGCGATGGCACTGGCTGCCGATAAAGGCGGTATTCAATTCCGTATTTTGAACTCGCGTAAAGGTGCTGCAGTACGTGCAACACGTGCGCAGGCGGACCGTGTACGTTATAAAGCGGCTATTCGCGAAACATTAGAAAACCAAGCAAACCTTGATATTTTTCAGCAAGCCGCAGATGACCTGATTGTTGAAGGCGATACCGTTAAAGGTGTGGTTACCCAAATGGGTATCCGTTTTGATGCGAAAACTGTGGTGCTGACAGCAGGTACATTCTTAGGTGGTGTCATCCACGTTGGTCTGGAGAAATCTAGCGGTGGTCGTGCTGGTGATCCGCCATCTATTTCACTTGCACATCGTTTGCGTGAATTAAACTTGCCAGTAGGTCGTTTAAAAACAGGTACACCACCACGTATTGACGCGCGTTCAGTGGATTTCTCTGTGATGACACCACAGCCGGGTGATTTCCCATCTCCGACCATGTCATTCATGGGAGATGTGTCTATGCATCCTGAGCAGGTAAATTGCTATATCACGCATACCAATGAACGCACGCATGAAATCATTCGTGGCGGTTTAGACCGTTCACCGATGTACACGGGTGTGATCGAAGGTGTTGGACCACGTTATTGCCCATCGATTGAAGATAAGATTCACCGTTTTGCCGATAAAGATTCTCACCAAGTCTTCTTGGAGCCTGAAGGCTTGGATACACATGAGCTTTATCCAAATGGTATTTCGACTTCTTTACCGTTCGACGTTCAGTTTGAACTGGTTCGCTCGATCCGTGGTATGGAAAATGCGCACATTCTTCGTCCGGGCTATGCCATTGAATACGATTACTTCAACCCACAAGCGTTGAAATTTACCCTTGAAACCAAAGCAATTAATAACTTGTATTTCGCCGGTCAAATCAACGGCACAACCGGTTATGAAGAAGCGGGTGCGCAGGGTTTGCTTGCAGGCTTGAACGCTGCACGCCGTGCTTGGGATCAGGAGCAATGGACGCCAAAACGTGATGAAGCATACATGGGTGTTCTGGTCGATGACCTGATCACATTAGGTACCAAAGAACCATACCGTATGTTCACCTCACGTGCCGAATACCGTTTGATGCTGCGTGAAGATAACGCAGATCAGCGTTTAACAGCCATTGGTCGTGAAATGGGTCTGGTGGATGACGCGCGTTGGGCAGTGTACTGTGAGAAAATGGAAGCAGTGGAAAAAGAAACAGGCCGTTTGCAACACTTGTGGGCCGCACCAAATAACCCAATGGGCAAGAAATTCGTTGAGATGACCGGTGCAGACCTGTCTAAAGAATGTTCGGCGATTGATTTGTTGAAACGTCCAAACATTTCATTTGCTCAAATTGCAGAGTTAACCAATTCTGAAGTATCACCATTTGTCGGTGAGCAAATTGAAATTGCAGTGAAATATGCGGGTTATATTAATCGTCAGCATGAAGACGTCGCACAAATGAAACGTCTTGAAGAAACCCGTATTCCTGCGGATTTCGATTATGACATCGTGTCAGGTCTGTCCCGTGAAATTACCCTGAAACTGAAAGATGTTCGTCCTGAAACATTGGCGCAAGCCAGTCGTATTCCAGGTGTAACCCCTGCAGCAGTTCAACTGGTGATGATTACAATTCGTAAGAATGCACAAGCAAAGAAATCTGCTTAAGATTATGCGCTAAAAAAGCCCGCATTAAGCGGGCTTTTTATCGGCTTGTAGTTTTGTATAAGTTTTGACTATCGTTGAATTAAAAATAACTACTATTAAATTAAGTTATTGATAAATATATATAATGAATATTATTAAGATGTATTAAGTCTAGAAATACAATCTTTTAGGTCTAATTTAGATGATATTTACACATGCTGATGTGCTTAAACCCGACTATTGTCGTGCTATTTCTCTATCAAGATTAGGTTAAGAATAATGCAACGGATCGTCAGACTATCAAACGGTTTGTGAATTATTGATGGAGATCAGTCATGGCACAGCCATACAGCGGAAAAGCCCAAAAAATATTAACGATATTCTTATGTTTCTGGGTCGCATTTTTTGAAGGTTTTGACCTTCAAGCTCCCGGGATTGCGGCGAAAGGAATTGCAGCAAGCTTTGGTTTAGATCAAATCCAAATGGGCTATGTATTTAGTCTGGGTGTCTTTGGAATGCTGTTTGGCGCATTCTTTGGCGGACGTATTGCAGATTATCTAGGACAAAAGAAAGTCCTAATGCTTTCTGTGACTATTTTTGGTCTGTTCATGTCGTTGACTGCAATTGCGCCAAGCATCGAAGTTTTATATGCAGCGCGTTTCTTTACTGGTTTGGGTTTAGGTGCGGCAATGCCAACCATGATTTCAGTCGTCGGTGATGAAGCAACGGAAGCCAACCGTGGCAAGCTAAATAGTCTGATGTATTGTGGTTTGCCGGTAGGGGCGATCTTTGTTGCCGGTCTGGCCATGTTGCTTCCAGAGATTCAATGGCAAACCTTGTTCCTGATTGGGGGATTAACGCCTTTAGTATTGATTCCATTGATGGCGTTTATTCTTAAAGATAAGTCTAAAGTGAATGCGGAAGTGCAGGTCTCTGACGAAGCTGTACCGGGCATGGCTGAAGTTTTGTTCAAGCAGCGCCAATATAAAAATACAGTACCTCTTTGGGTCGGGTTCTTTTTTACCTTGATGATCAATTATATTTTGATTAGCTGGTTGCCAAATTTACTTATGGAACAAGGTTTACAGAAACAACAGGCATTTCTGGTGATGTTGGTGTTCCAGGTGGGCGCTGTCATTGGAACCTTGAGTCTGGGTTATTTGCTGGACCGTTTAAAGCTCTGGCAAATGGCAACCATCATTTATAGTGGCTTGTTTGTTGCCTTGGTATTGTTATTCACCACAACTTCTATTCCGTTATTAATTTTGGCGGGAGTCATGGGTGGTATTTTCTCTACAGGTGGTCAATCTATTCTGTATGGGATCTCACCAATTTTTTATTCAGGCGCAGGCAAAGTGACAGGCGTGGGGAGTGCGATCTCTCTAGGGCGTTTAGGAGCGATGACTGGACCATTATTAACTGGAAAAATTCTGGCATTAGGTTTGGGAACGACGGGCATTCTTGTGGCAAGTTTGCCAGCAGTGGTCGTATCGGTAGCTGTCACCGCACTATCACGTTATAAGGCTACTCATAAGTAATAGATTATTGATATCTCAATACAGAAAAGGGAATCTGAAGATTCCTTTTTTTATCGTCGAGGTTTTTAATTGAATAAAGTCAGTCCATAAAATTTGCTAAAATATACGGATAGTAAACAGATTGATTTTTATATGGCTTATCAACTTATTCCACTCTCGATTCAGGCCACTGATAATATTGCCTGTCCACATTGTCAGCACAACGTGATTGATTGGGCAGAAGAGCAGTATGTGCAACCTTGTGAACATACCCTGTTTATTGCCATGGATATTGGCTTTGAATATATGACGGATGAATTCGAGCACAGCATGCCGCGTTCTGTAGATGATCTGCATGCCAATGATGATCAGGTGAATATGCTGGATGAAATCACCCAAGCGACTTATTCAAATTATCTGATATATAAGTCTGATCTGGGCATAGATGGGTATTTCCGCTATGTGGGTTTTACTGCATAAATCATTATCAATAAAAAAGCGCCAATCGGCGCTTTTTTATATGGAAAGATTAACTTTCTATTTCTTCTTCGATTTCATCATCCGTAGTATCCATGCCCAATTCTTTAAGCTTGCGCGTTAAAGTGTTGCGACCCCAACCTAAAAGTTCTGCGGCATGACGTTTACGGCCACGGGTTTGTTGCAAGGCTGCATTGATCAAGGTGCGTTCAAACATTGGCGTCGCAACATCCAGAAGTTTCATTTCACCATTTTTGAGTTTCTGCATCGCCCATTGACCCAGCAATTCATCCCAGTGATGCGGTGCGATCTGGTTCAGCGTTGGAATTGGCGCACCCGGAT